>CALYTA010000001.1 GCA_945486175.1 uncultured Clostridia bacterium
ATACCGCCGGTTGACCGCAACAACGCCGCCTGTGGAAATCAGCGTATACCAGTCGCCATATGCTGCCGCTTCCACGCCATCGCTCAGGATACCGCCCATCAGCACATCCCGCATGTCGTCGTCGAAGCTGACGCCGAGATATTTTTCCTGTTGTTCAATCTGTTTCTTCACCCGTCGATCGTTTCGATGAAGCACGAGCCAGATCATACCGATCAAAAAAGCCGCTGCGGGTACAGTGACCACAAGCATGTCCCACTCGCCCCATGCCTGCACAATTGCCCAAATCACAATCAATGCCGCGATAAACCAAAAGGCAAACGACGATTGCCGCTGCACTATGCTTTTCTTCGTAATCTGTTTGGAAATTTTGTTCATCTTTTTCACCCTCTCCCGGACAGTATAGCACAACCGGCAATGTCCCACAATTTTCCTGCATAAAAAATCCGGCCTCCCGTGTTGTGGGAAGCCGGATAAAGCGATGTAGAAAAATCAATCAAAGAATTTGTCGTGTACGGCACGGACAGCGCGCTGTGCATCCTCCTCATCGATCAGGACGGAAATCTTGATTTCAGAGGTGGAGATCATGCGGATGTTGATCTGTGCATTGGACAGAGCCTCGAACATCTTGGCAGCAACGCCGGAGTTGGATGCCATGCCTGCGCCGACGATGGAGACCTTTGCAATCTTGGACTCATAGGTGATGCTGTCGCAGTGCAGCTTGTCCTTGTTCTCCTCGAGCAGGCGGACAGTCTCGTCCAGCTGGCCTCTGGCTACGGTGAAGCTGATGTCCTTGGTGTTGTTGCGTCCGATGGACTGAAGGATAATGTCAATGTTGATCTTGTTCTTTGCCAGCAGGGAGAACAGGCGGAATGCCTTCCCCGGCTCATCCGGCAGGCCCATAACGGCAACGCGGGCTACGTCCTTATCGCATGCAACACCGCTGATAATCATCTTTTCCACAGAAGTAACCTCCTTGACTTTGGTTCCGGGATTTCTCGTGAGGCTGGAGACAACCTCAAGGTCAATGTTGTATTTCTTCGCCATTTCAACCGAACGGTTGTGCAGGACCTGTGCGCCCAGCGTCGCAAGCTCCAGCATTTCGTCGTATGTGATTTCATCGAGCTTCTTTGCGCCCGGAACAACACGCGGGTCAGCGGTATATACGCCGTCAACGTCGGTATAAATCTGGCACAGGTCTGCATGCAGTGCCGCGGCAATCGCAACTGCGGTGGTATCCGAACCGCCGCGGCCGAGCGTCGTGATGCTGTCGTGGCTGTTGATGCCCTGGAAGCCTGCGACAATGACAATGCGGTTGCGGTCGAGCAGGCTCTGGATGCGCTCCGGTCTGACCGTACGGATGCGGGACGAGCCATAGTTCAGGTCGGTCTTGATGCCAGCCTGCCAGCCGGTCAGGCTGGTCGCGTGGAAGCCGAGCTTATTGATTGCCATTGCCAGCAGAGCCATGGAAATCTGTTCGCCTGCACTCAGCAGGACGTCCATTTCACGTGCCGGCGGATTATCTGTGATTTCTGCGGCCTTTTCAATGAAATCATCGGTGGTATCACCCTGTGCGGATACGACAACGACAACCTGATTTCCGGCCTGTGCCGTCTTGGTTACAATGTCGGCAACATTGAAAATACGTTCGGTATTCGCAACCGACGTACCGCCGAATTTCTGCACAATTAAAGCCATGTGCTGTGTTCCTCCTATCGGTTTTCCCGCGCCGCGCGCGGGTCGGGATTCTATAGAACGCTGTGTGCGTTGCATAACCTCTGCCATACACACAGGGTTTCTGACAAAATAAATTATTCCGCCTGTGTGACGGTTGCGCCGACCTCATCACATGCCAGCAGTACCGGTGTCCAGTCCGGGAAGCGGTCGGCAAAATACATGCAGGCACGGCTGTAATAGGTTTTATCCTCCTTGTCGACCATGGCAATGATGGTCGGGCCTGCGCCGGACAGGAATGCGCCGAGGGCACCCAGTCCCTTTGCACTGCGCACAACCTCCTCGCCGTTCGGAATCAGGCCGAAGCGGTATGGCTGATGCAGGCAGTCACCGACGGCAACGCCCAGATTGTGCAGGTCACCCGTGACCAGCGAGCCGGTCAGCAGTGCCGCACGTGACAGGTTGAATACCGCGTCGTGATGCGGGATGGTTTTGGGCAGTGCGCCGCGTGCCTTTTCCGTGGACAGCTCAAAGTTCGGGATAAATGCGACAAAATCCACTTTGTCCGCAATCGGGACGCGCACGCTCCACACCTTGCCGTATTCCAGCAGCGAGGTGCAGAAGCCGCCGAGGATGGCGGGGGTGGAGTTGTCCGGATGGCCTTCAATCGCCGCCGCGAGGTCGATGATATTTTCCTGATGCAGCGGGCCGCCGAGCAGTGCATTTGCACCCAGCAGGCCGGCAACCGTACAGGCAGAGGATGAACCCAGTCCGCGTGTCTGCGGAATGCTGCAATCCTCAATCAGCCGCAGGCCGGGCATCGGCTTGCCGCAGATATCATAGACGCGTCTGGCACACTGATAGACCAGATTGGTCTCGTCATTCGGGACATTTTCGGCACCCGTGGCGGAGATATCGATATAATCACATTCCTCCATCGAGAACCGGTTATAGAGATTGAGCGCAATGCCGATGGAATCGAAGCCCGGGCCCATATTTGCGCTCGTTGCGGGGACAGTTACAGTAATCATCGGCAGCTTACAGCAGGCGCATGCAGCCGATCACCGAACCGAGTGCCGCAGCCTTCTCCTTCATTTCTGCCGTCGTGCATTCTGCCGTGATGCAGGCAGCTTCCTCGCCGGTCTTTTCAGCCTTGAGCATATCGCAGCCCGGGAATGCATCGATCAGGCGCTTTGCCGCGTCCGTGCCCTCCAGGCGGACATACCAGCGGGAGGCAAAGCCATCCAGCGGGCGCACGAGGTTTTTGCTGCCATCGCCCCAGCTGACCATGCGGCGGTGCTCATTGTGGCGCGCACAGTCGATGATATCCGCGACAACAGCGGATGCGGTTGCCAGCTTGCCTGCGCCCTGTCCATAGAACATGGCGTCGCCCAGCATATCGCCGGTAATCAGGATGGCATTGAATACGTCATCGACATCCGCCAGCGGGCTCTTTTTGGAAACCAGATGCGGTGCGACAAAGGCATAAATGCTGCCGTCCTCGTTGAGTACGGCGCGGCCGAGCAGCTTGACAACACAATCCGCCTGTGCGGCATAGCTGACATCCTCCAGCGTGATTTTGGAAATGCCTTCGGTCTCGACAAACTCCGGATGGATGTGGTCGCCATAGGCGATATCGGACAGAATGCAGATTTTGCGACAGGCATCGATGCCATCGACATCCGCTGCCGGATTTGCCTCGGCATAGCCCTTCTCCTGCGCTTCCTTGAGTGCGGTTTCAAAGGTCAGTCCCGCGTCGATCATACGGGTCAGAATATAGTTGGTCGTACCGTTGAGAATGCCGGTGATGTGCGTCATATGGTTTGCGGTCAGGCACTGCAGCATCGGGCGGATGATCGGAATACCGCCGCCGACAGATGCCTCAAACATATAGTTGACGCCGCTCTCCTTTGCAATGCCCAGCAGCTCCGCGCCATGGGTGGCAACAAGCTCCTTGTTGGAGGTGACGACATGCTTTCCGGCGAGCAGGCAGCGCTTGGTAAATTCATATGCTGCGCCCTTTCCGCCCATTGTCTCCGCGACAATGCTGACCTCCGGGTCATTTTCAATAATAGAAAAATCCTTGATGAATTTCTCCTGATGCGGTGCATCCGGGAAATCCCTCAGATCGAGAATATATTTTACTTCAATGGCATCCCGCGCATTTTTGGCAACTACGTCCGCATTGCGGTCGAGCACCTCATATACACCGGAACCCACTGTGCCGAATCCCATAATTGCGGCCTTAAACATCGTGGTTTTCCTCCTTTTTTGTCAACAGACGGTCACTCTCTCGCCAGAATCTCCATGCGGGCGACGCCGGAAATCGACATAATTTCCGCCATCAGCTGTTCGACCGAACGATCCATGCCGCCGGTACGCGCGGCAATGGTCACGGCAGCCTGCCCGTTGACCGGAATCGACTGATTGATGGTCAGAATATTTGCTCCGGAACGGGCAAATACTGACAGAATGCCGGACAGCACGCCCGCCCGGTCGGAAACCATCAGGCTGAACGTGATGATGCTCTGTGTTGCCGCTTCAAACAGCGGCTTAATGCCGTCCTTGTATTTGTAATATGCGCTGCGGCTGAGCCCGACCTTTTGGGTGGCTTCGCCGACGGTGCGGATTTCCCCGCTCTGCAGGCAGCGATTCGCCTGCGCGACCTTGAGAAATACCTCCGGCAGCAGGGACGCTTCCACAATATAATATTTCGGCTGCTGTTCCAATTGCCTGCGGCTCCTTTCGTGACGGGTTTCACTCCGCCGTGTCTTTCTCTGAAAAACATTTGTTTTTGTGCAGCAACGATATCATACCACAAAAGACGAAGGCATTGCAACCCTTTTTCCCGTAAAAAGCCGATGATTTTTAAAAGAATCGCAGCAAATTGTACTTTCCGGGAACATTTTTTCGATTTTCCGCACGCTGTACAAAAACAGCTCCCTCCGCCGGAGCGGAAGGAGCCGTCTGTTTTTGCCGTTATTTCTTCTTCAGTTCCACATACCGCATGAACATCGTCGCGGCTTCTGCGCGCGTCGCATTGCCCCGCGGATTGAGGTACATTTTGCCGTTCTGTTCCGAACCGGAGACAATGCCGTTCTGGTTTGCCCAGACCAGTGCCGTCTTCGCGTAATGGGAAACGCGTCCGGCATCCGCAAAGCGGTCCAGCGAGCCGGTGACCGCCGGCTTGCCCGCGTCCGCATACAGCATCACGGCGAGCTGCTCGCGCGTGACATCCTGCATCGGACGGAACGTGCCGTCGTCATAGCCGCTGACCACGCCGGTCTGGCTCGCCCAGACAACCGCATCGTAATACCACGCCTTGCTGTTCGCCACATCACTGAACGGGGAGTCCCCGGTGACATCCGGCTTGCCCGCCTGCGCATACAGGATCTGCGCGACCATCGCGCGGCTGAGCGGGCTGTCCGGTTCAAATGTCGTATCACTCGTGCCGTTCATCAGCCCGTTGTCATAGACATACTGGACGAAATCGACATACCACGCGCTTGCAGGTACATCTGTGAAAATTTCACTGACGGATTTGTGTTCCAGCTTCGGGATTTCCTCCGTTTTGGTCGCATGGCACACCGTGCAGGTATAGGTCTTTATGCCAGTCTCTGTCAGTGTCGGCTGCTTCGTCACCGTTCCGTTGTCCCAGCTGTGCCCGGTCGCCGGGATGCTTTCCGTCTTTGTCTCGCCGCAGGCAGTACAGGTGTAAGTCTTCACGCCTGCTTCCGTGCAAGTCGCCGCCGTTGTCACCGTTCCATCGTCCCAGCTGTGCCCGGTCGCCGGGATGCTTTCCGTCTTTGTCTCGCCGCAGGCAGTACAGGTATATGTCTTCACGCCTGCTTCCGTGCAGGTTGCCGCTGTGGTCACCGTTCCATTGTCCCAGCTGTGCCCGGTTGCCGGGATGGTGACCGATTCGGTGTCCGTGTAGGTTTCGCCGTCAAATGAGACGGATGCGGTGTAGGTTGTGCTGCCGCTCTCCGTGCAGGTCGCCGGCGTGGTTGCGCTTGTCACCTCGCAGTCAACCGTCTGCGTGCTGCCGCACTCTGTGCAGGTAAATGTCGCAGTACAGTCTGAATGGTCTTCCGACCAGTTGAAGGCCGGATCACCATAGGTGTGGGTATGTACTTCGGCAACCGTGATGACCAGCTCCGTCGAGGCGCTGTTGTAATTGCTGTCGCCCGCCGCCGTCACTGTGATGGTCGATGTGCCGGGTGCAACGCCGGTGACAACACCCGATGCACTCACAGTTGCAACCTCCGGACGGGAGGACTGATAGGAAATCGCACCCGCTGTCGCGGAGGCAGTAATCTGTGCCGTTTCCTCCGGAAGAATGGTCTCCGAAGACAGCGATGCCGTCACGGTCTGTTCTGCCTTACGAATGATAAAGGTACGTGTTGCCGTACCGGTATAGCTGCCGATGCCGGTGACCGTCACCGTTGCGGTGCCTGCATTGGTGTTATCGGCATACGCCAGTGTGTAATCGGTGCCTTCCGACAGCCTTATGTCGTTGCAGATGACGCGGACCTGCGGCTGTTTCGCAGTTCCGTCATAGGTATACTCCACTGCTCCGTCCGAAGACGTCCAGCTGGTTCCGTCCGAAGACAGCTGGATGGTTGCATCTGCCAGGTCTCCGATTGTCTCGCCGGTTTCGATATCGAAGAAGGTCACACTGTACTCCAGTGTCACGTTATTGCCATCCGCATCCTCCAGACCGGTTACCTTTACACGATACTCCCCTGCGAGATCGCTGCCGAATATGGAGGTATCCGGACGGAAAATAATCGCATTGCGTACGCCGTAGCCCTGCGTATCCACCAGCAGATAGGGGTCTGTTTGGGAAGCGCTGTCGCTCGTCCCGCTGTTGAGTGTATCCGAGCTGCCGTCTGACTGGCGTGTGACGGTAATGACCAGGTTCTCCCGCTCCGGAATTTCATATCTGTCCGGATTCAGCGTAATCGACCACGGTGTGGAGGTGGAAAACTCCTGCTTCGGCATGTACCCGGAGGTCGGCCATGCGACAAAATTGTAATCTACCGTGCTGCCGCTCCAGTCAAACACCGGGATATCGACATATACGCCGCCGTCCTCCGAATCCGCACAGCCGAAGCCGGTATATTTCAGCGTCGGATTGATGAGCCAGCGCCGATGGCCGAGTGTCGACCGGTTGGAGGTGCTGCTGGTATCTGCCATCTGTCCGGAAACCGCACTTTGCAGTGCATCCAGCGGCTCTGCGCTGCTGCTGCTCCAGCGGTAGGACAGGTTGCTGCTGCTGGTGGCGTCATAGCCTGCCTGATAAAACTCGTCATCCATGTCATCCGGCTGGGACGGCTGGTGGCTGAGTTCATCGTTTGCCGCCAGCAGGACAGCGCCATGCTGTGCGGAATCGTTTTTCTCTTCCGTTGTCTCGACAGCCGGAAGGCCTGCCAGATAGCGGATATAATTCAGATAGCTCTCACCGCTCTCAATGAACTCTGCATTGAGCTTGCCCGTTGCATACGGCGCGGTGACAGATGGCTGCTCGTCAAAACGCGTCTGTGCCGATGTAACCGCCTTATATTTCGCCTGTATTTCCGCGATGGTCGGCTTGGGAACCGAAAGGTCTCCGCTCTGCATCTGGGTATCCGCTGCCCGTGCGTGTACCGGCATCGTGCCCAGCACGATGGCCAGCGCCAGCACCAGCGAACCAATAGACTTGCGTCGGTGTTTCACAAAAAACCCCTCCTTTTTATTGTGTGAAGCGAATGTCGCTTCTGTTACATAGTATATCATAACACAGAAGGGTGGAAAAGTCTGAACCTTCGCCCGCAGCGCAAAAAAAAGCACCGCAGGGATGTCTGTTTCCCCGCAGTGCCCGGTGTATATTCTTCTTTTCATGCGCTGTCAGGCGCAGATCGGCGCCCCGCCCGTCCGCCGGAACAGGGTCTCCATCAGGGAGCAGTATTTATCCGCTGCGCAGACGATACACGCCTCCCGGCTCGTCGGAACTGCCCGCAGTGTCAGCGGCCACATATGTGTGCGGATGATCTCCTGTTCACGCAATCCGATACGAAACTGTTTTCTCGCGTTCTCACATGCCCGCGCCGCATGGCGGAAGCCGTGCAGCCGGTGGCTGCCATCACCCTTCCGATGCCAGTCATACAGGTAAAAATCGTGCAGCAATGCGCCTGTAACCAGTGCCTGCTCATCCGCGCCGAGCTTCAGCCTGCGATTTGCCCAGTAACTGACCCGCGCCACGTTCGCACAGTGGTCATAGGTGCTCACCGCACCATGCTGTGTGTACTGCCGCATCTGCTGTACCTGTTCGTCGCTGAGATAGCGCGCCAGCAGGGTGCGCAGGTGGTTTCGTTCTGTATGCGTCAGCCGCATGTCATTCCTCCATCTCATGCCAACGGGAGTCTGTCTTTTTCGCTGTTATCATACCACACATCCCACAGTCCGGCAATTGTTTTCTTTGGATCTATATGATATGTATGCCCATTTTTCATCTGCCTGATTCCGGCACAAAAAACGCGCCGCAGAAGCTCTCCTTCCGCAGCGCGTCGCCGTCCGTTTTTTATTGACTCACAGCTTTGCAATCTTATCGCATGCCTTCGACAGGTCAGGCAGCTGTGCATCCTCCAGTGTACCTGCGTCGCAGGCAGCAGCCAGTGCCGGGTCAATCGGCAGCTTTGCCAGTACATCCAGCTTGTGCTCCTGTGCGATTTCCTCCACATGGCTTTCGCCAAAGACAGAAATCTTCTTGCCGCAGTCCGGGCACTGGATATAGCTGTAGTTTTCGATGATGCCGAGAATCGGGATCTCCATCATCTCCGCCATTTTGACCGCCTTGGTGACGACCTGGGAAACCAGTTCCTGCGGAGAAGTCATGACGACAATGCCATCGACCGGCAGAGACTGGAAGACCGTCAGCGGCACATCACCGGTTCCGGGAGGCATATCGACAAACATATAATCGACATCCTTCCAGATGATATCCGTCCAGAACTGCTGTACCGCACCGGCGATAATCGGCCCGCGCCAGATGACCGGGTCACTCGCGTTTTCCATCAGCAGGTTAATCGAACAGACATCAATGCCGGTTTTGGTTGCCATCGGGAATACGCCCTCTTCGGTCGCACCCAGCGTGCCGGTCAGGCCAAAGCCCTTCGGGATGGACGGTCCGGTGATATCCGCATCGAGAATGCCGCAGTGTGCGCCGCGGCGCTGCATGGCAATCGCCAGCATGGACGTACACAGGCTTTTGCCGACGCCGCCCTTGCCGCTGACAACGCCAATCACCTTGCGGATGCTGGACAGCGGATGCGGGGCCTTGAGCAGGGACTCCGGCTCACCGCAGCTTCCGCCGCAGCTCTCGCAGTCGTGATTACAGCCCATAATAGTCAACTCCTTTTCTTTTACGCCGCTGTTTGTTCAAAAAAGCGGCTGTGAACTTCCATATATACTATGTGCCGTAATATTATACCACATTCATCCGCATTTGCAAGACAGAGCGCGAGAATTGCGCGCTTGACCGGGTGCGGCGGTTTTGGTATCCTGTTCGCAAAGTATTTTTAGGCATAGAAAAAAGCGATCGGCTATCCGGTCGTTTTTTCATTTCATCCCCTATTGTTCTGCGGAGGATTCTATCCATTGGGCTGCGCGCAATCCCCACTTGCCAAACCGCCCGGTTTTGGGGTATGCTAAAGGCTGTTGGAAAAAATCTGATGGAAAGGACGCGATATCCCTTGACCGATTCCCACGGACGCACCCGCTCCACCGGCGAGCTGCTGCGCCGCTTTATCCCGTATTTTCGGCCCTATCTGCCGGTTCTGATTTTTGACCTGTTCTGCGCCGCCCTCACAACCATCTGTGAACTCGCGCTGCCGGTCATCGTGCGCTATGTCACCAATCTGGCGCAGTACAATCTGTCCGCGCTCACGGTGTCCGTCATTGTGCGCATCGGCGTGCTGTATCTCGTGCTGCGCATCATCGACACCGCAGGCGCCTATTTTATGGCAAACATCGGCCATGTTATGGGCGCACGCATTGAAACCGATATGCGCCGCGAATTATTTGCGCACTTGCAGACGCTGTCGTTCCGGTATTATGCCAACGCGAAGGTCGGACAGCTGATGGCGCGCATCACCTCCGACCTGTTTGACGTCACGGAATTTGCCCACCACTGCCCGGAGGAATTTTTCATTGCGGGCGTGAAAATTGCCGTGTCATTTGTCATCCTGCTGTCAGTCAACGTCCCGCTGACGCTGATTACCTTTGCCGTGCTGCCGGTCATGCTGCTGTGCTGCTATAAATTCAACCGCAGAATGCGTGAAACCTTTAAGGAATCGCGCTGGCAGGTCGGTGAAATCAACGCGCAGGTCGAGGATTCCCTGCTCGGCATCCGTGTTGTGAAGTCGTTCGCACAGGAGGAAACCGAACAGCGGAAATTCGATGAAGGCAACCGCCGCTGGCTCGCACTGAAAAAGCTCAATTATTTCTGGATGGGCGGCTTTCAGGCAACCACCCGCGGCTTTGACGGCCTGATGAACCTCGTCGTGCTGGTCTGCGGCAGCCTGTTCCTGCTGCGCGGCTCCATTTTCCCCGGTGACTTCGTTGCCTATCTGCTGTATGTCCAGACACTGCTCAACTCCATCCGCCGCATCGTCGAATTTGCCGAGCAGTTCCAGCGCGGCATGACCGGCATTGACCGTTTTCTGGAAATCATGGACGAAAAGCCGGATATCACCGATTCACCGGACGCAATCCCGTGTGACCATGTGCGCGGGGAAATCGACTTCGACGATGTTTCGTTCTCCTATGAGGATGACGCGGGCGAGGTGCTCGGACACATCAACCTGCATGTCGATGCCGGACAGAACATCGCAATTGTCGGCCCGTCCGGCGGCGGAAAAACTACTCTTTGTAATTTAATTCCAAGATTTTACGATGTGACAAGTGGTTCCGTCCGATTGGACGGCACGGATGTGCGCGACATCCAGCTGCATTCGCTGCGTTCGCACATCGGCGTCGTGCAGCAGGACAACTATCTGTTCTCCGGCACGGTGCTGCACAACATCGAATATGGCCGTCCGGGTGCCTCGCGTGAGGATATCATCCGCGCGGCAAAGCTCGCGGGCGCACATGAATTCATCTCCGCCCTGCCGAACGGCTATGACACATTCATCGGCGAGCGCGGTGTCAAGCTCTCCGGCGGACAGAAGCAGCGCATCTCGATTGCGCGCGTCTTCCTCAAAGACCCTCCTGTGCTCATTCTGGACGAGGCTACCAGCGCGCTCGACAACGAGAGCGAACGCATTGTCCAGCAGTCGCTTGACAAGCTCGCGCGCGGGCGCACAGTATTCACAATTGCACACCGCCTGACCACCATCCGCGGCGCAGACCGCATCCTTGTCCTGACTGCCGACGGCATCGCCGAACAGGGCACGCATGAGGAATTGATTGCAAAAGGTGGTATCTACAAAGAACTATACAGTATGTATTCAGACATGCGGTGAGTTTTCAAACCATCCGGCATGGCTGTGCCAATCCTGCACCCTTCGCTTCGGCGGAGGGTGCTTTTTTGTCCCGCGCAATTTCCTGCACGCCCGGAAATTTCTGCATCGTTTTATTCGTTATTTTGTCCAAAAAGTAACAAAGAATTTTGTATAAAATGGCGAACAAAATTCACCCAAAACCTGTTCAACTTTGCGCTATCCAAATACGGCACGGTGTGCTACAATCTCAATGCATAGAAAAGGGTTATCCATTCGCACACGTTTTCACATGAACCAGGGGAGTTATACAATTATGATGACAGATATGACCAAGGGGTCACCGTTTAAAATTCTGCTCAAATTTGTCCTGCCGATGCTGCTGAGCATGGTATTCCAGCAGATGTACAATCTGGCGGACAGTGTCATTGCCGGACGGTATCTGGGTGTCGATGCACTGGCGGCAACCGGTGCGGCGTATCCGATTACCGTGCTGTTTCTCGCTGTTGCGACCGGCGCAAGCGTCGGCTGCTCGGTCGTCATTTCACAGCTGTTCGGCGCACATGACCATGTGCGCATGCGCGCAGCGGTCAACACGGCAGTTATCACGCTGATTACACTGTCGCTGGTGCTGACGGTAGCCGGACAGATTGCCTGCCCGGCACTGATGGCCTTCATCAATACGCCGGATGACATCTTTGATCTGACCATGGTCTATCTGCGCATCTATATTGCGGGCCTGCTGTTCCTGTTCCTCTACAATACTGCGACGGCAATTTTCAACGGCCTCGGCGACAGCCGCACACCGCTGTATTTCCTCGCGTTTTCCACGACATTTAATGTCATTCTGGATGTGCTGTTCGTCACCACGTTTGACATGGGCATCGCCGGTGTCGGCTGGGCAACACTGATCGCACAGGGCCTGTCCTCCATTCTGGCTATTCTCACACTGGTGCGCCGCCTGTCCCGCATCAAGACCGAGCGCAAGCCGGCGCGCTTTGACACGCATCTGCTGCGCCGCATGAGCCTGATCGCCATTCCGTCCATCTGCCAGCAGTCATTTGTCTCGGTCGGTGTATTTTTTGTCCAGGGCCTCGTCAATTCGCTCGGACAGTTCACCGTCGCAGGCTTTTCCTCCGCGCTCAAGGTCAGCACCTTTGCGCTGATGGTCATGAATTCCCTGCCGAATGCACTGTCCAGCTATGCGGCACAGAACATCGGCGCACAGGATATCCCGCGCGTGCGCCAGGGCGTGCGCGCCTGCATCCTCATGTCCGAGATCATTATTTGCAGCATCATCGCGCTGTTCTTCTTCGCCGGGGACCAGATTCTCGGCCTGTTCATGGGCAGTGATGCCAACGGCACAGTCATCAACATCGGCGTACAGTATCTGCTGATTGTCGCGCCGTTTTATCCGCTGGTCGGCATCAAAAACTGCTGTGACAGCGTGCTGCGCGGGGGCGGTGCCATGGGCCCGTTTATGGTCACCACGCTGGCAGACCTCGTACTGCGCGTCGTGCTCGCCTATGCACTCATGCCGATCTGCGGTTTCTCCGGTATCTGTTATGCCTATCCGCTTGGCTGGATGATCGGCACCTCCATTTCGATCATTTTCTATATCTCCAACATCTGGATTCCAAAATACATGCGTCAGGCCAAAAAGCAGGGCTTTGTCCTCCATCCGATCCGCCGTGCGGAGGAGGAACAGAAGCAGGAGCATCACCTGCATCTGCACCTGCCGTTTGCTGTCCGGCATTGCTCTATATGAAAAGCCGCAGGCTATGTGCCTGCGGCTTTTTTCTGTCCCGAAACCGGGAAATTACTTTTTCCAGTTTTTCTTTTCCAGTTCCTCGCGCAGCTGGCGCAGTGATCCGGCAAACCGGCGGCTGCTTGCGGATGGATGTGCTTTCAGAATAGCGCGGTTGAAATAGCGGTTCTGATGCTCCAGCCGGCGTGCAAACTCGCGGCGCAGCAGTTCGGAACGCTCTTCCAGGGCCTTCTGGCGCCGGCGGTTATCCTCCCGGATATCCTCGCCCAGCTCCTCCAGCCGGTCACGTGCCTCTGCACGGGCCAGGTCAAGCTGGACACGTGCCTCGTCGAGCTGCGTGCGCACGCGCTCCATTTCCTCGAGTACATGGCGCAGGTTGAATGCGGCACGGAACGAAACGACGACATCGCTGGCAAACACACAACTGATGATAATCACTGCAATGAGCACGAGCAGATGCGGCAGGCGTTCCACCCAGCGCCCGATCGGCGGATGGATGAAATTGACGAGCAGCAGCGACAGAAATCCCCATGCAATGGATGATTGCAGGCAGATATAGCCATTGATATTGCCCTTTTTTCCGGTATAATCCCAGTACCGCATTTTAAACAGCAGTTCCATGACATATCCGGTGACATATTCCAGCAGGGTGGGGAAAAGAATGCCGAGCACGAACACGGCAAACGGATTGTCCTTCACCGGCAGGCAGACGAGCAGGATACAGAGCGCACCTGAGCCGTAAATCGGCAGCAGCGGCGCGCGCAGGAATCCACGGTTGACCCAGTGCCGCTGCAGCAGCGAAACATAAGCCGATTCAAAGCACCAGCCAAAAAAGCAGTATATATAAAACAGCAGCAGCCACTGTTCCAATGAATAGATGTGCATATCATACCTCCTACTTTATATTGACACAGTATAACGGATTTTGTCGAATGATGCAACATCTGCCGAAAAATATGCTATACTAGCAGGTAAGATATATTTCGATGTATGTATAGGAGGAATCTGCCATGAAAACCGCACTGGTTACCGGTGCATCGTCCGGAATCGGGCGTGAAATCGCCCGTGAGCTGAGCCGCCGGGGATGGCGGCTGCTGCTGGTTGCGCGCCGCCGTGACCGTCTGGAGGAGCTCGCCAAACAGCTCGGCACGCCCTGCCGCCTGTATGTCTGTGATATTTCCCGCGAGGAAAACTGCTATTGGCTGTATGAGCGCGCAAAGGAACAGGATGTCACGCTGCTGGTCAACGGCGCAGGCTTCGGCTTATACGGCAAATTTGCGGAGACCGATCTTGACCGCGAGCTGGAAATGATTGATGTCAACATCAAGGCGGTACACATCCTGACCAAGCTGTTCCTGCGCGACTTTATGCAGAAAAATGAAGGCCGCATTCTGAACATCGCATCTTCCGCGGGCTTCCTGCCCGGCCCGCTGCTGTCCACATACTATGCAACCAAAAATTATGTTGTACGTCTGAGCGAGGCAATTTATGAAGAGCTGCACGAAGCGGGCAGCCCGGTCACCATCAGCTGCCTGTGCCCCGGCCCGGTGGAGACCGAATTCAACGAGGTGGCAGGCGCACACAGCGCCGCAAAGGGGCTTTCCTGCGAGCAGGTGGCAAAGCAGGCCGTTGAGCAGACGCTCGCCGGCAAGCTGCTGATTATTCCCGGCAAAATGGTGCGGCTGGGCGCTGCCGCGTCGCGCCTTGTGCCGGACAAGCCGCTCATGCGCATCGTGCGCAGCTTTCAGGAGAAAAAAGGATGAGGCTGCGGCTGGCTGCCTTTGACCTGGACGGCACATTGGCAGAAATCGGTGCCGGCATGACAGAGCAGAATCTCTCTCTGCTGCGCCATCTGGAGGCACGCGGCATTCAAATCGCCATCTGTTCGGGCAAACCTACAGATTATCTCTGCGGCTTTGCGCGGCAGCTGGCGCTGCAGCGGCCTGCCCTTGTGGGTGAAAACGGCGCAGTGGTCCAGCTCGGCGCCGATCTCCCGCCGAAGATCTATTCCATCCAGCCATATTCGGAACAGGCAAAGCAAAGCCTTGTATTCCTGCGCGCAGAGCTTGACCGGCTGCTGCCGGATCTCTGGTACCAGCCCAATCTCGCGGGACTGACACCGTTTCCACGCAATGATGCAGAATTTGAGATCATTGCAGACTGCCTGGCGCGCAACGCGCAGCATCTGCGCGGTGTGACCATCTACCGCCATGCTGATTCATTTGACATTGCACCGGACACCATCGACAAGTATTCCGGCATGCAGCACCTGGGGCGCATGCTGGATATCCCGCCGGAGGAAACCGCCGCAGTCGGCGACGGCGTGAACGATTACCCCATGTTCGACTATGCAGGCTATGCCATCGGGGTGCATGTCGCGGACGAAAGCCGCGTGGATGTGAATGTTCCGGATATTACGCAGGCGCTCATCCACCTCACTGCAATGGCAGAATAAAAACCAGCTCCCCTCCGGACGGAAGGGAGCTTTGCTGCGTTATTCGGCTTGTTCCAGCGGGAAGGTCACGCGCCAGTTGCCCTTTGTCAGCCCGGTGTCACAGGTGACAAAATCGCCGTGCAGACTGTATGCCGCCAGCTCGTCGACCGGAACGTCAAAGATATACTCATAATATCCGGTCGTGTCCTCATCAAACATGACCACATACAATTCTTCTACCCTTGTGCCATCCGCCCCCTCGAGCCAGATAAAGCCGTGGTTATCTGTCTCGCGGACATTGCGCATTGCCAGCTGGATATGCAGCTGGCCGTCGATATAGCAGGTACCGGTCAGGTCGATGCCGTCGATGGGAAATGTACTGTACGGCTCACCGGTGGCAAGTACCTCCTGCCCGCCCGACAGCTTTTCTTCGGCTTCCTCCTCCGTCCAGCCGTCCGGATAACCGCCGCCGTCGATCTCGACAGTTCTTGTCCTTGCATGCCCCGCCGCGGTATCCAGCGCGCCCGGAATTTCAACATCTTCATATTCATGCTTGCCGCTTAAAAACTCGCGCACGGAAAATGTCACCTTGCCGCCGTCAATCGGTTCGCCGTTCATCGTCTGAATGGTGATATAAAACCGCGCGGTCTGTGTGTCTGCGTTATAATCCACAAATGAACAGCCGCAGGCGCTGTCAAACGGGCGGTTGATGTCATAGCTGTCAAACAGGTCAGTCGTTTCGTCAATGCGCCCTTTGCCTTCGGTATCGCACATTGTGACATAGATCTCCGCCGTGTCGCCGTGGAAATATGCCGATTCGACCTCCATGCGGATGCCGTTGTCCTCACAGGACTTGTTGACCGGCATGAAGAACTGTGCCGTTGCGGGCGAAACCGCATATAAAATCTCATACACCGGCTCGACATTTGCCGCGAGTGCAGGCATGGCAATCGCCAGGCACAGGCAGGCGGCAAGCATCGCTGCCATCGGGCGCAGTATGCGGCGCGCCGGTTTTTGTTTCCGGTTTTCCTGCACCTGTGCCGTCTGCAATGTTCTGCGGAGCAGCGCGTCATCCGGTGCAATCTGACGGCTCATGTGCCGATAGCGTTCTCGAAACATCGTCTTCCTCCTTTAAAATCTGCCGGAGCAACTCGCGCGCACGGGTGAGCTGTGTGCGGACAGTTGCGTCCTTGCGGTGCAATGCTGCGGCAATGTCTGCCGTGGGCATATCCTCGTAATAATACAGGTGTATGACCTCGCGGTATTTGGGCGGCAGCTGTTGCAGGGCATCGTGCAGTTCGGAATCCTCCGGCGTTTCCCACGCCAGTGTTTCCTCCAGTGCGACGGTTTTTCGCCGCCAGGCAGAACCCCACAGCTTATTGCAGCAATTGACCGTCACACGGATGAACCATGCGCGGCGATGCTCCTCATCGTGAAAATTCGGCTGTTTTTTCAGATAGCGCAGAAAGACCTCCTGGGTGATGTCGTCGGCCTCGGCCCGGCAGCAGCTCCAGGCCATGCGGTAGACGCGGCTGCCCTGCCGGGCAATGACGCCGGCAAGCGCATCGGACAAGGCGCATCCCTCCTTTCTCACTTGGATAACGCCCGGGCGTGTGGAATTGTCACAAAAAAAAACGACACGGTTTGAGAAAATGTACTTGACAAAATGTGGCGTTACATGTATAATACAGGGAGAAGAAACAGAACGTGTTTATAAGGAGGAAATTATGGCCAGGAGAAGAATGATCGACCCGAATTTCTGGGTCAGCGAGGATGTTGCGAAGCTGAGCGTGCTGGCGCGGCTGGTGTTCATCGGCCTCGTTTCCAATGCCGACGACGAGGGGCGGGGCCGGGCGAAGCCGGCCTTCCTGCGGTCGCTGTTCTTTCCCTACGACGAACGGCCCCGGGTCGGCGAGGTGGAAAGCGCCCTGGCGGAGATCGGGCGGCACCTGTCGGTGCAGTTTTACACGGTCGAGGGGAACCAGTATTACGCCCTGGAGCACTGGCACGACTGGCAGTCCATCGACCGGCCGAAGCCGTCCCGCATCCCTGCGCCGCCGGAGGATGTGACGCGACGTGTCGGAGAAGAATCGCCGACGGATCGTCGATGCGTCGCCGATGAATCGCGCCTAAAAGAAAAAGAAAGAGAAAAGAAACGGAATCTGAAAGGGAGAGAGAAGGAAACAGCGCCCACTCCCCGCGGAGCGCATCAGAATGTCTTGCTGACCGATGA
>CALYTA010000002.1 GCA_945486175.1 uncultured Clostridia bacterium
CTTCAAGAGTTTAAAAGTGAAAGAGTAGATATTGATTATATTAGACTTAATCATAGTTGGTTTGATTCTATTATGGTTGCATACAAAAAGAATTACAATGAAGAATTAACAGATGAGAACTTTGCTGATATGGCTGTTGAAGAAATAGCTCAAACACTATTAAATTATGCAACAGTTACATCAATAGAGGACATATCAAATCTGTTTATTAAAAATATGATGTTCATTCCGCTGCGGGCGGGATTTCCCCGACGCCGGACAGCACAAGGCGCGGCCGGTACGGGAATTTATCGATATCTTCCGGAGAGGTCACGCCGGACAGAACGAGCACAGTATCCAGACCGGATTCAATGCCCGCGATCATATCCGTATCCATGCGGTCACCGACCATTGCGGCCTCTTCGGAATGCACACCGAGCATGCGCAGGCCGGTGCGCATCATCAGCGGATTCGGCTTGCCGACAAAATACGCCTTCTTACCGGTTGCCCGTTCAATCGGCGCAATCAGTGCGCCGCAGCCAGGCACAATGCCGCTTTCTGTCGGGCCGGTGATATCAGAGTTCGTGCCGATCAGCTTTGCGCCCTTGTTGACCAGGCGGATCGCGCGGACAATGTTATCATAGCTGAAGGATTCCGGCTCGCCGATGACGACATAATCCGGATCGACTTCATTGATTGTAATACCTGCGGCAAACAACGCGTTCTGCAGGCCGTGGTCGCCGACAACATATGCGCTGCAGCCCGGTGCCTGATGGCTGAGGAAGCTCGCTGTTGCCAGGGCACTCGTATAAAAGTGTGACTCGTCGACATCCAGCCCCATGCGCGCCAGCTTCTGCTGAAGCTCCTTCGGCGTATAATGGCTGGAATTGGTCAGGAACAGAAAATGCTTGTTCTCACGCTGCAGCCAGTCGACAAACTCGCGCACGCCGGGGAGAATTTTGTTCCCGTGATAGATGACACCGTCCATATCGCAGATAAAGCCGGATTTTTCTCTCAAACGATCCATACTGTTTTTCCTTCTTTCCGTATTCAGACTGGCCGCCGAGACTGGTGGCCTATATTCAAGGTATCAAAATGATGTGCATCTGTCAACTGTACATAAAAAATCCCTCATATATCCTGCACATTCGCGCAACTATATGAGGGAATGCATCAGCCGATTTTATAACCGACACCGCGGATGGTCTGGATTTTGGTACCGTCATCATCAATTTTCCGGCGCAGTGTATTGATATGGATATCCACCGTGCGTGTTTCCACATCATATCCCGTGTCCCATACATGTTCCATGATGCTCTCTCTCGTGACCACACGGCCCTGATTTTCCAGCAGGAACCACAACAGCTTGAACTCCTTGCGTGTCAGATGGATTTCCTCACCGCGCAGCGTGACAATGTGGCTGTCTCCAAAAATAGACACATCCTCATATGTATAATGCTCTTCTGTTTCTTCTTTATTCGCTCCCGTGCGCCGTGCAACTGCACGGATGCGTGAAAGCAATTCGAGAATGCCGAACGGCTTTGCCACATAATCATCGGCACCGAGATCCAATCCGGTCACTTTGTCCATTTCCGATGCCTTTGCCGTGAGCATGATGATGGGGATAGATGCAGTCCGGTCGGATTCGCGCAGACGCTTTAAAATGGACAGGCCGTTCTCACCGGGCAGCATGATATCCAGCAGGATCATATCAGGCAGCCGTTCCCGCATGGCCGCATTCAGTTCCCTGCCGCTTTCAAATCCACTCGCTTCAAATCCATTGCCGCTGAGCGCATACAGCACCATTGTGCGAATGCTTTCATCGTCCTCGACCAGATAGATGTTCATTCCCTTTACCTCACTGCACTTCAGCCCAGCACGCGCGTCTGTTTGTGCGTACCGGTGATAGAAAATTCAACCCACTCGGAGATATTGACCGCGTGATCGCCGATGCGTTCAAAATATTTGGCAATCATCATGATATCCATCGCCTGCTCCGCATCCTCGAGCGATTCATGGATGCGCTCCACCAATACAGCCCGTGTATCGGCAAACAGCTTGTCGACGACATCATCATATTCAATGACCGCATGTGCCGCCGCAAGATCATGAGTCACAAAGGCATCAATCGAATCACGCACCATCTTGATGGTCGCCTCTGCCATATAGGACAGCTGCTCCGGCGCAACATACGACGGTTTGTCACACAGGAACAGGGTGACCTCTGCGATATCCTCTGCAAGGTCACCGATGCGCTCCATATCGGTGATCATTTTGAGCGCAGTGGAAATTTCACGCAGGTCACGGGCCACCGGCTGCTGCTGAAGCAGCAGCTTGAGGCAGGTGCTCTCAATTTCGCGTTCCTTCTGGTCGACCTCTTTGTCTCCCGCCATCGTGATTCTCGCCAGATCGGCATCATATTTTTTGAGTGCCTCAACGGCACGGCTGATTGCGGTTTCCACGAGGGCTGCCATTGAAATCAGATCCTCGTGCATTTTTATCAGTTCCTTGTCAAAACGGTTTCTCATTGCTACCCCTCCATCAGCCGAAACGTCCGGTGATATAATTTTCTGTTCTCTGGTCCTTCGGCATGGAGAACAATTCCTCGGTGTTTTCAAATTCAATGACTTCACCCAGCAGGAAGAACGCGGTCTTGTCGGATACACGTGTTGCCTGCTGCATGTTGTGCGTTACCATGACGATGGTGTAATCCTTCTTGAGCTCCTGCACCAGATCCTCAACCTTCATCGTGGAAATCGGGTCGAGTGCGCTGGTTGGCTCGTCCATCAGCAGAACCTCCGGCTGGATGGCGAGTGCACGCGCAATACAGAGGCGCTGCTGCTGTCCGCCGGACATGCCCAGCGCGCTCTTATGCAGGCGGTCCTTGACCTCATCCCAGATTGCCGCATCGCGCAGGCTCTTTTCGACGATGGTATCCAGCTTTGCCTTGTTGCGGATGCCATGTGTGCGCGGGCCGAAGGCGATGTTGTCATAAATGCTCATCGGGAACGGGTTCGGCTTCTGGAATACCATGCCGACGCGGCGGCGCAGGACATTGACATCCATGCGGTCAAAGATATCTTCACCGTCCAGCAGAACCGTGCCGTCGATGCGGCAGCCCTCAACCAGATCGTTCATGCGGTTGAGCGTCTTCAGGAGCGTGGATTTGCCGCAGCCGGAAGGGCCGATAAATGCCGTGATCTCCTTTTCCGGCAGCTCCAGATTGATGTTCTTGAGCGCATGGAAATCACCATAATGCAGATCGAGATTTTTGATAGAATATTTTGTATTGACAGCCATAACAGACTCCTCTTACTTTTTCGTGAGCTTTCGCGCAATCAGGGCGGAAACGGTATTCATAACCAGTACAATGAGCAGCAGGACAACTGCGGTCGCATACGCCTGATCGGTGTGCAGGCCTTCGCTGGACAGGCAGTACATATGGACTGCCAGCGTGCGGCCGGAAGAAAACAGGCTGGTCGGGATATCCGTCGCCGTGCCCGCCGTATACATGAGTGCAGCGGTTTCACCGACGACACGGCCGACCGCCAGAATGATGCCCGCCAGAATACCCGGCATGGCTGACGGCAGAACAATGCGGAAGACAGTGCGCAGCTTGCCTGCGCCCAGGCCAAAGCTCGCCTCGCGGTACATGTCCGGTACAGCGAGCAGTGCTTCCTCCGTGCTTCGCATAATGAGCGGGAGAATCATAATGGACAGCGTCAGCGCGCCGGACAGCAGAGACATCTTCCAGCCGAGCTGGGTGACGAAAAACAGCATGCCGAACAGGCCGTAGACAATCGACGGAATGCCGGACAGCGTTTCGGTTGTCAGACGCATCAGGCCAACCAGCTTGTTGCCTTTTTTCGCGTATTCAACCAGATAAACAGCGGTAAACACGCTGATCGGGATCGCAATCAGCAGGGAAAGCAGCGTCATTTCTACCGTTGTGATAATGGAAGGCATCATCGAACAGTTTTCCGATGTGTATTCCAGCGAAAACAGATCGGGGGTCAGATACGGAATGCCCCGGACCAGGATATAACCGATCAGAAACAGCAGTACGGCGAAGGTAAAGATTGCCGCACCGTAAACAAGGACGCGCAGGACCAGAGACTGAATCCCCTGTGTCGATCTCGGTTCGGAGTCGCGCCTGCCCGTGCGCACGGTTTCGCGCGGCAGGGAGATTGCGCCGCCAGCGGGATTGCTCATGCCTTTTCACCTCTCTTTTTAATCATCGCAAACGCAAAGTTAATCAGCAGGATGAAGATGAACAGGACAACACCGGTCGCAATCAGTGCTTCGCGGTGCAGGCCGGTCGCATAGCCCATCTCCAGTACAATGTTGGCAGTCATGGTGCGGATGCCCTTGAGAATGCCGCGCGGCATGGCAGCCTGATTGCCGGCAACCATGATAACCGCCATGGTCTCACCGATGGCACGGCCGATGCCGAGGACAACTGCCGCGAGCAGGCCGGACTTTGCCGCCGGCAGGACAGCGAAGAAAACCGAACGCTCATGTGTCGCACCGAGTGCCAGTGCGCCTTCATAATAGCTGTCCGGGACAGCGTTGATAGACGATTCACTCAGGTTGATGACGGTCGGCAAGATCATAATGCCCAGCAGGACTGCCGCCGTGAGCATGCTGACACCGGTGCAGCCCGGAATCATGCGTGCGAGCGGAACCATGACAACCAGTCCGAAAAAGCCGTAGATAATGGACGGAATGCCTGCCATAAGCTGAACCAGCGGCTCCAGAAGGCTGTGCAGCTTCTTCGGGCAGAAGCGGGACAGATAGACCGCTGTCAGTACGCCGATCGGCACGCCGATGATGACCGCGCCCAGCGTGACACACAGACTTCCCACAATCATCGGAAGAATGCCATAGGATGCCGGTTCATTTTTCGGCGCCCATTTGGTGCCGAACAGGAAGTTGAAAAATCCGATTTCCTTCATCGCCGGAATGCCGTTTGCGAACAGGAACACACAGATCAGGACGACCGCGACAATGGACATGCATGCGCACAGGGCAAACAGCCATGACATGCCGCGTTCAATAATTTTTTGTCGTTTCATAAAAATCCAACCTCAAAAATTCGTTCAGATACAACAGTTCCCTCCGGCGGACAGTACGTCCGACGGAGGGAAGCTGTGTCACATTCAGCCGATTTCGCTCCAGTCGGTGGTTTCACCGGTGAAGATACTGCATACCTGCTCGGTGCTCAGCTCCTCAATCGGGTTCTCCGGATTGACGATGACCGCAATGCCGTCCAGTGCAATCTGAACCGGAGTGAGGGTTTTCAGCTCCTCTTCGCTCAGTTCACGGGATGCCATGCCGATGTCACAAACGCCCTCAATGGTGTTGTTCATGCCGGTGGTGGAGTCGGACTCCTGAATGGTGATCTTGACGTTCGGATTGACAGCTTCATATGCTTCCTTCAGCTTCTCCATAACCGGAGTAACGGAAGAAGAACCTGCGACGGTGATCTCACCGGAGGAACCGTCAGAAGTAAATGCCTCTGCATCGTCGCTGATCTGGATGTAGCCGTTGTCCATGACAACCTGCTGGCCATCTGCCGACAGGATGAAGTTCATAAAGTCCTTCGCTGCGCCGGTCGGCTCACCCTTGGTTGCGATGTTGAACGGACGGGATACCTTATAGCTGCCGTTCAGGACATTTTCCGTCGTCGCCTCTGCGCCGTCGATGGCGAGCACCTTGATGGAATCGTTGACAGAGCCCAGGGATGCATAGCCGATGGCATTCTTGTCACCGGATACGTTCTGCATCATGACTTCCGTCTGATTTGCGATGATCGCGTCCGCCGTGGTGTTATCAATCTTCTCATCGCCGTTCTTGGTCTGGATGCCGAACAGCTCGATAAACGCGCCGCGCGTGCCGGAACCGTCCTCACGGGATACCACGTCGATTGCGCCGCTCATGGAAGTGGTTGCGGAGGAGCCGGAGCCCTGATCTGCGGCTGCGTCGTCGCTGCCGGTATCAGAAGAACTGCCGCAGCCTGCAAGCGCGCCCATCAGTACGATGCCTGTCAGCGTCATCGCGCCGAACTTTTTCATTGCCGTTGTAAATTTCATGTTGATTTCCTTTCGTGTCTTTGTTTTTTTCGATGTTTGCTTTCAACAGTGTCTATTCTAAACGCGCCATGTAAAGTCATCTACCCGCTTTTCGTAAAATGTTTGTAAATGCAAAAAATCACTCATTTTTCGCAAAATGAATGATTTATATAAAGAAAATGTATGAACTTTGTAAAATTATCGCGTGCCCTCACTTTTCGCTGTGCGGATGCTCATCTCCGAAAATCATGTCATCAATGTCCGGACGCTTCGGGTCCGCATGGTAGTAATCCCAAATCTGGATCAATGCACTCACCTCCTCGTTTAACCTATTCTATGCCTCTTTCTCTTTGAGTTTCCTGTTAGAATCTACAATACTGCCAGGGCAAAGTCAACCAGATTCCGCAAACTTTACCGGGCTTATACAAAGAAATTGCATCTGCTTTGCATATTCCCTCCAGTTGTCTGGCAAATTTTACACAACATAGCCGTCATTTTGCACGTTGCAAACAACAGCCTGTATAAGGTAGGATAGTATTACAGACAATAACAACTTAACAACAACTGGAAAGGACGATTTTCTATGTTTTTTTCACTCCCGCTGCTGTGCGCTGCCTGCCTGCTGCCCCTGATTATGCTGCTCCTCGGCTTCCGCTGGAAGGCTTCCCTTCCCGCACGCACTGCCAAGCTCAGCTATCACACCACACTCGCCTGTAAGTCGGACGAAACGTGGGCATTTGCACACCGCTGCTTTGCCGCACGCTGCCGCACACAGGGTGCCGTCCTGCTTGCCGTTTCACTTGTCCTGCTGTTCGCTTCGTTCCTTTTTATCCCGAACTGGTCGAGCGTCATCACGATGGTGCTGGTCTGTGTACAGGCGCTTTCCATACTGCTGCTGATCCTGCCGGTGGAAAATGCCATCTACAATAACTTCGGCGGCAATGCACCCGCTGAAACACATTCCGCTTCCTGAAGCATTCCCCTCAGAGCTGCCGCTCTGAGGGGCTTTTTTCTGATACCGGACTGAAAGAAAACTGTCAGCATATTGTTATTGTTATCTTTGCTCACATGAGCTATAATATAAGAAGCAATATTGGCGCTTTTTACAAAGCTGCTGACATACGGGGAGGGATACCCATGAAAACGAGAATACTTTCTGTTCTTCTCGCCGGTGCACTGCTCTTCGGCGGGACAGGTGAATTTGCAGTTTCCGCGCAGGCGGTTGAATCCGAGCCTGCGGTACAGGAACAGACCTCAGCCGATGTGCAAAGCATCTCCATTCATCCGAATGTGCTCTGGATGCGGACCGGTGAGCAGAGACAGGTCACCGTTTCCATCCTGCCGGATGACGCTGATGAAACGGTTTCGTGGTCGAGCAGCGATCCCGCTGTCTGTTCTGTCAGCGATGACGGCACAGTCACCGCACAGAGCGACGGTACAGCGGAGGTGACCGCCCAGGCAGGCAGCGTGTCAGCGGTCTGTACCGTGCAGGTCGGTCTCAGCGCACCACAGCTTTCCGACATCGTCATTGATGACCAACAGCATGCGTCCCTGTCGTGGGGGGCTGTCGCGGACTGTGATGGCTATCGCGTTTCGCGCCGCGCGTCTGAAGCAGATGAATGGGAAGACATGGAAACCCTGACAGGGACAAGCTGGACGGATACGACCATGGCTGCCGCCAGCGGATGGCAGTATGCCGTGCGCGCCTATAAGCTGCGCAACAGCCAGACCGATGACCCGGAAACCCTTTGGAGCGACTATGCCTTCGCAGAGGTTCCCGTGGTCGAGCAGCAGCCTGACCTCAATGTCCCCGCACGGCCGGCTGCCCCGGTGCTGGCCGGAGCAGAAGCCCTGTCCTCCGGTGGCATCCGTGTCAGCTGGAATGCTGTATCCGGTGCGAGCGGCTACCGCGTGTACCGCAAAAACGGCAGTGAATGGCAGCTGCTTCACATCATCAAAAACCCATCTGCAACCAGCTATGTCGATGCTTCTGCAGAACCTGCCACTACATATACATATACTGTCCGCGCATTCAGTCGCGGCGGCACAAAGATTTTACTCAGCGGTTTTGATGCTGCGGGCGTTTCCGCCACAGCAGTCTCCGTCTCCGTACCGCATCTCGAAGAGGTTTCCTCGAGTGCCTATGACCGCCTGACTGTCACCTGGACCGCAGTGCGCAAGGCAGAGGGATATGTCCTCTACCGCCGCACCAGTCCGAATGACAGCTGGACGAAGCTCACAACCATCACCAGCGGTACAACAGACAGCTATACCGACACCACCGTGACCTGTGGACAGACCTATTATTACACCCTGTCCGCCTACTGCACCGTGGGCGGCAAGAAGATTTACAGCGCCTATAATGAGACAGGCATCAGCGGAAAGGCTCTTCCCGCTGCACCCGCACTCAAGAGTGCGGTTTCTGCGAGCGCGACCAGCATCACCCTGACCTGGGGCACGGTCAGCGGCGCAAGCGGCTACCGCATGTACCGCAGGACGAGCACCTCTGAGGCCTGGACCTGCATCGGCGACCTCACCGGCTCCACGCGCAACAGCTACACCAACACCGGTCTGAAAACCGGACAGCGCTATTATTACACCGTTGCGGCGTTCTGCAAGCTGTCTGATGGCACCATTGTCAAAGGCCCCTACAATGCCACCGGCATCAGCGCCGTCCCCACGGCTCCGCCGTATGGCAATGTATATGCTACTTACAGCACCAAGTACAATTCTTCCCAGGTAAACCGCACGACCAACCTCAACATTGCGTGCAAAACCATCAACGGCACAATTGTCAAGCCGGGGGAAACATTCTCGTTCAACGGCAAGCTCGGCGTCCGCACCCCGGAAAAGGGTTATAAGCCTGCTACCATCTTTACCGGCAGCACCGGCACCGCACAGGAGGTCGGCGGCGGCATCTGCCAGGTTGCATCCACGATGTTCAACACCGCACTGCTGGGAAACAACACCATTGTGGAGCGCCAGCAGCACTCGCAGAAGGTTTCCTATTGCCCGGTCGGACGCGATGCAGGTATTTATTACGGCTCGAAGGACTTCCGGTTCAAGAACAACACGAACTATAACATCAAGATCAAAGCGTGGATTTCGGACGGTACGCTGACCGTCCAGTTCCTCACAACGGAACAGGTCAAGCCGCCGTCTGTCAGCCTCTCGGTTTCCAAATCCGGCAACACCTATACGCTGAAGCGCACCGTAAATGGCACAGTCAACTACACCACAAAAAGCACATATTGATTCGCTGACACACAAAAGGCGGAGACCAGAGGTCTCCGCCTTCTTTTTATTCCTCCCGCCGGAATTCCCCC
Organism: uncultured Clostridia bacterium; assembly: GCA_945486175.1. Taxonomy (GTDB): domain Bacteria; phylum Bacillota; class Clostridia; order Oscillospirales; family Butyricicoccaceae; genus Butyricicoccus_A. The sequence continues at coordinate 9,377 of CALYTA010000002.1, forward strand.
GACTTTCCGCCGCTTTTGTGCAGCAGGTAAATCTCATCAATGCGCATGCTCCGGTCGGCCGCCTTGCACATGTCATAGACCGTCAGTGCGGCGGTCGATGCCGCTGTCAGTGCTTCCATCTCAATGCCGGTCTTCCAGGTGCACCGCGCAGTCACAACAATGCGCAGCTGTGTGTCGTTCTGCGGCTCGATGTCCACTGTGACATTGTCAATCGGAATGGCATGGCACATCGGGATCAGCTCTGCCGTGCGCTTCGCCGCCATAATGCCTGCGATACGCGCGCAGCCGAGCACATCGCCCTTTTTTGCCTGATCGGACAGGATCATGCGCATGGTTTCCGGCTGCATTGTCACAACTGCCTGTGCCTGTGCTTCGCGCCGCGTGATATCCTTTTCCCCGACATCCACCATATGCGCATCGCCCTGCTCATTGATGTGTGTCAGCTTCATGCCTTTCCCTCCCAGTCGTCAATTTCGCAGGGAACACTGCGGAATTTCCGGTCGGTGTAATCCGCTTCAATACGGCTGTGCGGCGGGCAGGTCAAAAAGCGCGCATCGTCCCATGGGCCGTTTACGAGTGCATCCAGATACGTCATGCTGCCGTCTATCTTTTTGAATTCCCAGCCAAAGTCCTCTGCTGCCTGCCGTGCATATGCCTCGTGTTCCGGACAGTCGCCATACGGGCAGGTGATATACCCGCAGTATGTATAATTCGTCATCCAGTTATTCGTGCATTCCATCAGGTAATCCGCATTTTCTTCGCCGTATTCCTCTACATACGCTGCGCGCTGGAGGCGGTAATTTTCCTTCGACGGCGTAAATGCCTGTTCAATCCAGCCGCGGTTGTACCAATACGCGCCCGGCATGCTGCGGAACAGCTCGCGGTAGCGCTCTGCTGAGCCGAGAAACAGCGAAATGCAGTCATCACATCGCGGCACGACAACCGGCAGTGTCCGGCTGCGCAGGCCGAGCACGCCGTTGGAGCACAGTCCATATGCCAGCACAATCGCATCAAACCGCAGGTTTTCCCGCAGTGTTTCATTCTCGCGCTCCACAGCGTCGATGGCCTTTTGCAGCTCGGCACGCAGAATATCCGGCGTATCATGCAGTCCCTGCCGCAGCCACCACACGCGCACAACATGGCTGCTCTCCGCTGTCAGCCTGCTGATTTCCCGGTTCATGACCATGCATCCGATCAGTGCTATCCTCATTTCTCTCTCCTCCGTTTGCTTTGCTACTGCAAGTATACCGCCACTTTCCGCGCGCCGCAAGCGTTTTTCCCGCATTGGAGAAAATCGTTTGAAAATCGGTCAATTTTGTCATAAAGCAATTGACAATCGTTCTATACAGGCGGCAGAAAAACAGGGTATAATAAGGTATTACAAGTATATGGGGAATTTTATCCCCCAGGGAAGGGAGACTGCCATGAAGCTCGCAATTGGCATCGACACCGGCGGCACATGCACCGACGCCGTTTTATATGACTTTGATACTGGAACTGTCCTGTGCCGCAACAAGGCACTGACCACCTATGATGACCTGACGTGCGGCATTCTGGAAGCGCTCGACGGGCTGGACCCTGTCCTGTGCCGGCAGGCCGCTGTTGCCGGTCTGTCCACCACGCTCGCCACAAATGCCTGTGTCGAGGGCAAATTCCGCCGCCCGCGCCTGCTCCTGCTCGGCATTGACCGCACCGGCATCGAACGCTATGGTGCGGATTACGGCTTTTCCGATCCGGATGATATCCGCTATCTGCCCTGCCGCACCACCATCACCGGCCAGATTGAACAGCAGCCCGACTGGGATTTTTTGCGTGCGCACGCAAAGGAATGGTTTTCCGATGTCGAAGGCTGCGCAGTCTGTGAAGTATATGGCATCCGCAACGGCGGCGTACTGGAAAAGCAGGCCGCACAGATTGTCCAGGAAGAAACCGGTCTGCCGACCGTATGTGCAAGCACTCTGTTCGGCGGATTGTCCAGCCTGGAACGCGCGGCAAGCGCTGTGCTCAACGCAGGCCTGCTCCCGCTGACGCAGGACTTTCTCGAAGCCGTCCAGCGTGCCTTCCGCGCGCGCGGCATTTCGGCGGAAATCTACATTGTCCGCTCGGACAGCAGCCTGATGGGCCTGAAATACTCCGCAGAGCATGCGGTGGAAACACTGCTCTCCGGCCCGGCCGCATCCGCTCTCGGCGGCAGTGCACTCGCCGCAGAGGACGCTGCCATTATCGTCGACATCGGCGGCACGACGACCGATGTCGCCCTGATCGAACACGGTGCACCGCTGCTCTCGGAAGACGGCATCCGTGTCGGACAGTGGAAAACACTGGTACGCGGCCTGTTTGCGACTTCATTCGCGCTGGGCGGAGACAGCGCTGTGCGCTGGGATAAAACCGGCATGCTGACCCTCGGCCCGGATCGTGTCATTCCGCTGTGCGTACTCGCCTCCCGCAATCCGGAAATCACCGAAATCCTGCGCGCGCAGGTAGAGCGTGTCCCGTCTCATACCCTGCCTCTGCACGAGTTTCTGACGCTCAACCGTGCAGACTGGTACACACTCCCGCTGACAGAGGAAGAAATCCGCGTATGCCGCGTGCTGGAGAACGGCCCGAAGAGCCTGCAGCAGGTCGCAGATGCGCTCGGTGTCGACAAGTATTATCTGCGGACACAATCGCTGGAACGCACCGGTGTCATCCTGCGTGCCGGCCTGACGCCGACGGATATCATGCATGTGCGCGGTGATTACACCGCATATGACCGCAAGACCTCCCTTCTCGCCGCGCGTTTTGTCGCGCAGTCGCTGGACATGAGCCTGGAAGAGCTGTGCAGAGAGGTCTATGAACATATTTCACGCGAGGTATTCTATGCCGTGGCACAGATGCTGCTCGAGCATGCCTCGCCGCACTTCCGGCAGAAGGGACTGGATAGCGGCATCCGTGAGCTGCTGCGCATGCAGTGGGAAACACGCAATTCCGGCAGCCCGTCGCTGCTGCAATACGCCTTCCGCTCCACAGCACCGCTCGTCGGCATCGGCGGGCCTGTACATCTGTTCCTCCCCGAAGCCGCAAAGGCGCTCGGCGCGCCGTGTATCATTCCCGACTGTGCTGCTGTTGCAAACGCAGTCGGTGCAGTCACCGGCCAGATGTCGGTCTCTGCTTCCGCAGAAATCCGCCCGCATGGACTGTCCCCTGAAGACGACGAACAGGGCGATTTCGAGGTGCTCTGTGAGGGCGATGCTCCGGCATATTTTGCCAGCGAAGAAGAAGCGGTCATCTGGAGCACCGGCCGCCTGAAGGCACTGACAGAGCAGCGCCTGCGCGACCAGGGCGCAGTCGGCATTCTGTCGTTTGAAACGGTCACAGATGACATGACCTCGGCAGCAGGTGCCGGACGCATCCGGCTCGCCATCCGCGTCACCGTGACCGCAAGCACCCATCTCAGCACCGATCACAAGGAGGATTCGCATGTTTGAACTGACTATCTGTACGGGCGGAAACCGCCGCACCATTCCGGCGGCAGCCGGACAGCTTGTGAGCGACCTGCTTCAGCAATATATCCCGTCGTTTGCACTTCCCTGTGCAGGAAATCACACCTGCGGCAAATGCCGTGTCCATGTCGAGGGCGCGGTGGAGCCTGCCGGAGAGAGTGAAACGCGCCTGCTCGGCACGCAGGCACTTGCAGAAGGCGTGCGTCTGGCATGTGCCTGCCGCATCCAGGGCAATGCCGTGGTGACACTGCACGACGAGGGCGCATCCAAAATCGTCGCATGGTACAAAACCCCGGACTATCAACGAACGGAAACCGGCTGTGGCTTTGCCGTTGACATCGGCACGACAACGGTTGCCGTGCAGCTGCTCGACCGCGCAAGCGGCGCTGTGCTGGCAGAACGCCTCGCGGAGAATGCCCAGCGCGGCTATGGTGCAGACGTCATCTCCCGCATTGAAGCGTGCAAAACCGTCGGTCTCAACGTGCTGTCCGACCGCATCGCGGAGCAAATCGAAGAAATGGCGCAGGAATGCCTGCGCGAAGCCGGTATTTCCCAGGTGGAGGAATCAGTTGTCACAGGAAATTCCACGATGCTACACCTGTATGAAGGGCTTGATCCGGCCTCGCTTGCGGTTATACCGTTCGATGTGCAGTCCTATTTCGGTTGCTACAGCCGCCGTACGCTTGCAGGCGCACCAGTTTATCTGCCGCGCTGTGTCGGCGCCTATGTCGGCGCGGACATCACCTGCGCGATTCTCGCCGCCGACCTGATGAACGGCGGCATCCAGCTGCTGACCGACATCGGTACAAATGGTGAAATGGCACTGGCATGGAACGGAAAGCTGCTGTGCTGTTCGACGGCGGCAGGCCCTGCGTTTGAGGGCGCCGGCCTGAGCTGCGGTATGCCCGCTGCCCCCGGTGCCATCCGCAAGGTGACCGAGCAAAACGGAACTATCACCTATGAAACCGTCGGAAAGCAACCTGCCTGCGGCATCTGCGGCTCCGGCATTCTGGACGCCCTGTCTGTCATGCTGAAAACCGGCATCATCGACGACTCCGGTTATCTGGAAAACGAGGACGGCGATGAGGACGATGTGTGGGAAATCGGTAGCAGCGGCGTGAAAATTACACAGCGCGATGTGCGCCAGATCCAGCTTGCAAAATCCGCGATTTGTGCAGGCCTGATTACGCTGCTCGAACACGAAGGGCTGTCGGTGGATGAGGTCTCCCGTTTTGTCATCGCAGGCGGCTTCGGCAATACCATCAATCAGGACTCCGCCGCGGAGATCGGCCTCTTCCCCGCAGGACTGCGTGACCGGACATCCTTCATCGGAAACGGCGCGCTCGGCGGTGCCGGCATGCTGCTGATGAACCGCAGCCTGCGCGGGCAGACGGAACAGATGGCACAGAATGCGGTCGAGCTGTCGCTTTCAACCAGCGCGGAATTTATGGATTATTATGTCGACTGCATGTCATTTATGCAGTTTTAAAAAAATGCAGCAGCGGTATCCGGAAATCCGGATACCGCTGTTTTTTTCGCTGCACAAAAACTATTCCATCTCAAACATTGGTTCGATATACTGCTGAATCAGTCCGACACTGTCGGGTGCGTTCGGTGTAAAAAGTGCGGCAATGGAAACCACCAGCTGCTTCTCCGGGTTCACATAAACCGCGTTTCCGCCATCGCCCAGAGCTGCATAGCTGCCTTCCTGTTCGTCGACCACCCACCAGAGATAGCCATACGACAGATTGCCGCACCGGCTGTGCATCCGCGTGCTCTCCGCAATCCATGAAGCCGGCAGAAGCTGTCTGCCGGCCCAGCTTCCGCCGTTTGCATACAGCTGTCCGATTTTTGCCAGATCGGCAGGCGTCAGGGCAAGTCCCCAGCTCGCTGTATGAACGCCCTGCGGGTCGGCAATCCAGCCCGGAGCATGCTTCTGTTCTGCATAAAAGGCAAACTGCTCCTCCCTGCTGTGCAGCGGGATGCTGCACACATCGGCAATGCCGAGCGGCAAAAACAGATGTTCCCTGGCAAAGTCGAGCACCGGCTGGCCTGTCGCACGGACGAGAATACCGGACAGAATATGCGCCCCGATGATGGGCGAATACAAAAATTGCCCGGTATATTCCCCGCCCAGAAAATCCAATGCGGCCCCTACCCAGTTTTCACTCGCAAAAAACGCCTCATATGGCTCCTCTTTGTACCGGAAGGGTGCTGTCATGGTAAGCAGCTGCCGGATGGTGACATTCTGTGCAGCCGGATCTCTGGCTGTACATGCCGGGAAAAAGTCCCATATGTTCTGATCCACGCTCTCGATACCGCCCTGTGCAATGGCGATGCCAATCAGCGCGGAAACAACGCTTTTCGTCACGGAAAACACATGGACGGCGTCATCCGCAGAAAATCCATTCCAATGGTTCTCATACACGGCTGTGTTATTTTTCCGCACAACAATACCTGTAATATTTGGATATGCGCGGCTTACTGCCGCTTCCAACTGCTCCAATCGTTCCAGATTCATGCTGTCATTCTCCTTGTATTCTGTTATCAAGGATATCCTTAAAGTCAGAATATAATGATTAAAAATTTTTTTCAAGCCCTTTTTCACACAAAATCCGGAAAATATCGCACTTTTTATGCGGGCATAAAAAAATCCCTGCGGAGTGGCTCCACAGGGATTTCCTTTGTCCAAAAATTATTCAAAATACTCCATAACAGCATCCGCTGCGCTTGCTGCGTCAGGGGTGTAGCGGTCTGCGCCAATCTGGTCACAGAAGGTCTGGGTAATCGGTGCGCCGCCGATCATAATCTTGACCTTGCCCTTCATCTCGGAAGCCTGAACTGCCTCAACAACGTTGCGCATCTCGCCCATCGTGGTAGTCAGCAGTGCGGAGCAGCAGATAACCTTTGCGTCGTTTTCACGGGCTGCATCCAGGAACTTGTCAACCGGTACGTCAACGCCCAGGTCGATGACCTTCAGGCCCTTGCCTTCCATCATCATGCGAACAAGGTTCTTGCCGATGTCGTGCATATCGCCCTTAACAGTGCCGAGAACGACTGTGCCCTTTTCCTCTACGCCGTCTGCTACCAGATGCGGACGCAGGATCTCAATGCCACGGTTCATTGCACGTGCTGCAACCAGAACTTCCGGTACGAATACTTCGTTGTTCTTAAACTTCTGGCCGATGATGTTCATGCCGTCCAGCAGACCATCCTGCAGGATTTCGCTTGCCGGAATGCCTTCATCCAGTGCCTGCTGTACACATGCCTTTACCTTCGGTGCGCGGCCCTTCTGCAGCCATTCGCTGATTTCATTTAAAATGCTCATATGATATTCTCCTCTCAACAATTCCTGTTTTAACAACTCCGCAGGCAGTGTCCTGAACTCCTCTGCCCTTTTGTTGTATCTATCATACCATGCAGTCTTTGTTTTATCTTGTACTCGGTTGCAGTTTTTGGTACATTTTTACCCACTTCGACTTTGTACAAAATAATTGTCCAAAACACAGGATTGCACCGCTTCTGTCCAAAAAAAGGGTACGCCGAAACGGCGTACCCTCTGGTTCATGTGGCTGAGCTTTGATTATTTTGCATAGAATTCGTCCACCGCCGCAAAGAATGCGTCGATGTTGTCCCAGCTGGACATCGGCGGGATATCGCAGCCGGAGGAAATGACAAAATT
>CALYTA010000003.1 GCA_945486175.1 uncultured Clostridia bacterium
CTCAGGTATTCTATCAATTAGTATACATTATTTTTTTCTAAAAGTCAAAAAAAAATTGCCGCAGTGATGGCGTATACTGCAATGAACCGTGCTGTGGGAATGCCCGCAGCACAAATCCGCAGATACAGGAGGCTATCTCATGCAGCAACGCGATATGGAAGAGCTGATGCGGCGCATTTCGCGCGAAACCGGAAATCCCGATGCGGCCAAGGCTGCCGGGCGCATGCGCGATGCGCTGAATACACCGGAAGGGCAGAAAGCCGCACAAAAAATTCTGGAGGGCCACAGCAGCTCACTGGAAAATGCCGCCCGCATGGCACAGGCAGGCAACCTGGAAGGCGCAAAAAAATCCGTGCAGGAGCTGCTGCGCACACCGGAGGGCGCGCGCCTCGCCGCACAGATTGCAAAAATGATGGGGCGATGAAGTATGGAATCCTCCGACATGCTCGCCTCGCTGCTGAATGACCCGGAGACCATGCAGAAGCTGGCAGGCATTGCATCCCAGCTGATGGGGGGCGCAGCTGACGATGCACCGCCTGCACAGGAACAGCAGGAGCAGCAACAGTCGCCCGAACAGACAGAGCTTCCCGCGGCAGGCGGCGATGATCCGACCGCCGACTTCATGCTCCGCGCCCTGCCTGCCATTTCCGCGATTGCACAGAGCAGCCGCCGCCCGGTCTGTCCGGAGCGTGCCCGGCTGCTCGATGCGCTCCGGCCATTTCTCTCGGCGCACACCTGCGCACAGATTGACCGCGCCGAACACATCCTGTCCGCCGCGCGCATGACACAGGCCGCCGCAGGACAGCTTCTGCCGCAGCTGTACCAGAGGGAGGTCTGATCCGTGTACAACCGTTACCTGCAAAACACCTGCCCGCATGAGCCGCAGAAACCGGAACCGCACCGCGACCGGGACTGTGACTGCGCGCCCCGCCGGGATGACCGCAATGACTGCAGACAAAAAGACAGCAGCGGGGGCGGGCTGCTGTCTTCTCTGAGCAATCTGCTCGGCGGGGAAGGCGGTCTGAGCAGGCTGCTGGATGACAACACGCTGCTCGTCCTGCTCATCCTGCTGTTCCTGCTCCGTGACGACGAAGGCAATGTCGACCATGACCTGCTCATCCTCGCGGGAATATTCCTTCTTCTTGGGCTGTAATATTGTCAGAATCCCTCGCGGCGCACCAGCTGGTACAGCAGCGCGTTGACAATCGCCGCCGCGACATTGCTGCCGCCCTTGCGCCCGCGCGCCACGATATGCGGCACGCCGGATTCCACAATCAGTTCCTTCGATTCAACGACATTGACAAAGCCAACCGGCACGCCGATGACCAGCTCCGGCGACAGCGTCCCTTCATCGACCAGACGGCGGATTTCAACCAGCGCCGTCGGTGCATTGCCAATGGCAAAAATCAGCGGTACATCCAGTCGGGCGGCGCGTTCCATCGACACGGTGGAGCGCGTCACACCGCGCGCCTTTGCCTCTGCCGCGACATCCTCGTCCGCAACAAAGCAGTGCACCTCGCCGCCGAACTGCGCCAGAATTTTTTTGTTGATGCCAGCCTTCGCCATATTGGTGTCGGTGACGATATGCGCGCCGGCTTCAATCGCCTTGCGCGCGCGCGCAACGGCGCCCTCGGAAAACACCAGATTGTCCGCATAATCGAAATCCGCTGAAGTGTGAATGACGCGCTTGACCACCGGCGCAATGTCCGGCGGAAACGTGCGGTCCCCCAGCTCCTCCGTGATGATCTCAAAGCTGCGCTTTTCGATGTCTGCGGGTTTTACATATTCCATCTTGCTCATATCTGTCACCTTTCTATCCCGCGGCGCGCCGCGATTCCCTGTTCATATGGATGCTTGATTTTGCGCATTTCCGTCACATAGTCCGCCAGCTCCAGCAGGCGGTCGGACGGGCCGCGCCCAGTCATCACGACCTCTAACCCCTGCGGCCGGTGAAGCAGCAAATCGATCAGATGATCTTCGTCCACCATGCCCGTGCTGCATGCCGCCATGATCTCATCCAGCACCAGCAGGCGCAGATGCTCCGCCTGTGCAAATGCCCGGTCGAGCAGTGCGGTATGATCGCGCGCAGCCTGTGCACGCTCCTCTTCATTCATCTGGAACGTGAATTTTGTGCCCTGCTTGGCGCGCAGCACCTCCACATTGGAAAACTGCCGCATGGCGCACACCTCGCCGGTGTCACCGCCCTTGAGGAACTGCGCAATGCGCACTGCATACCCGCAGCCCGCACAGCGCAGCGCAAGGCCAAACGCACAGGTCGTCTTGCCCTTGCCATCGCCGCAGTAAATATGAATCAAGCCCTGTTCCATCTCATTCTCCATTCAAAATGCGGTAAACCGCCTGCATATCCAGCGCCCCGCGCACTGCATCCGCAAGCGCGTCGTACTGCTGCTGCTTGTATGCCTCGGTGTCAAAGCCACGGATATCCGCATCCGACAGCCCGCGGCGCGCGAGCAGTGCGGAGACCAGTGCTTCGCTGACCGCTTCGCGGTCAAAGATGCCATGCACATACGTGCCGCAGCAGGTGCCGTTCTGTGCCCCGTCTGCGACCGGCGTTCCGCCGCGCGTGAGATGCGTCAGCGGCTTTGCGCCCGGTTCATAGGTTGTTTCGCCCATGTGAATCTCATAGCCGTCAAATGCCATGCCGGACAGGCCGGAAAGCAGGCCGTCCACGCTCTCAAACGTGCCGTGTACCTGCGTCGTCGTCTTATCCGCACAGAATTCCGTGTGTGTCGGCAGCAGTCCCATGCCGTCCATCGTGCCGCCCGCCTCGACGCCGTCCGGATCGGCGAGCGTCAGTCCCATCATCTGGTAGCCGCCGCACACGCCAAACACAGGGCTGCCTGCCGCGGCATGTTTTTTGATCGCCGCTTCGATGCCATTCTGCCGCATCCATTTAAGATCGTCCATCGTGTTCTTGCTGCCCGGAAGCACAATCAGATCGGGGTTTTTCAGTTCCTGCGCGCGTGAAACATAGCGCACCGACACGCCCGGCATGCGCTCCAGCGGTGCAAAATCGGTAAAGTTGGAAATACGCGGCACACGGATGACTGCGATGTCAATCAGCGCCGCCTGCTGCCCGGCATGCAGACGCTCGGACAGGCTGTCCTCGTCGTCCAGGTCGAGATGCAGGTACGGCACGACACCGACAAACGGAATATGCAGCTTCTGCTCCATCATATCCAGTCCGGGCTTTAAAATATCCACATCGCCGCGGAATTTGTTGACAATCAGGCCCTTGATGCGGGCGCGCTCCTGCGGCTCGAGCAGCTCCACCGTGCCGTACAGCGACGCAAATACGCCGCCGCGGTCGATGTCGCCGACCAGAAGCACCGGTGCGTCCGCCATCTCTGCCATTCCCATGTTGACAATGTCATTTTCGCGCAGGTTGATCTCTGCCGGACTGCCCGCTCCTTCGATGACTATGACATCATACTCTGCGGCAAGGCTGTTGTATGCCTCCATGATATCCGGCACCAATTGCTGTTTATACGCGTAATAGTCCTTTGCGGGCATGGTGCCGCGCGCTTTGCCGTTTACAATGACCTGTGAGCCGCAGTCACTCGTCGGCTTGAGCAGAATCGGATTCATGCGCACATCAGGCGCAATGCCGGCAGCTTCCGCCTGCATGACCTGTGCGCGCCCCATCTCCGCGCCGTCCGCCGTAATGAACGAATTGAGCGCCATGTTCTGCGATTTGAACGGCGCGGCACGCAGGCCGTCCTGTTTGAAAATACGGCACAGTGCCGCCACAGTCAGGCTCTTGCCCGCGTTGGACGTCGTGCCCTGCACCATGATTACCTTTGCCATTGGGTTCCACCTTCTTTTTCCGTCAGCTCCCGCAGCGCGTGCAGCAGCACAAAGTTTTCCGCCTCCGTGCGCACTGCCACACGGAACCAGCGTTCATCCAATCCCGCAAAATTGGCACACGAACGGATCAGAATGCCGCGCGCGCGCAGGCGCGCCGCAAGCTTGTCAATCCGGTCATTGCGGAACAGCACAAAGTTCGCCGCGCCGGGAATCACAAAAAAGCCCAATCCGCGCAGACCGTCTTCCAGCCGTGCGCGCTGTTCCGCGATATATTTCCGCGTGCGCGCCGGGTATTCCGTATCCTGTGCCGCCTGAATGCCGCATTCCTGTGCGACCACAGACACCGACCACGGCGCACCTGTGTCATACATGCGGTCAAGCAGGTCTGTATTGGATGACAGACAATAGCCGATGCGCACGCCCGGCATGGCATACATCTTGGTAAACGACCGCAGCAGCACCAGATTGCGGTTTTCCGGCACACTGTCAGTCATGACAAAACGTTCCGGCCCGTCAAGAAAATCATGGAAGCACTCGTCGACAATCAGCGTCGCGCCGACTGCCGCACAGCGTTCCATTCCTTTCTTCACCAGCCATTTGGGAATCGCCCGTCCGGTTGGGTTGTTTGGGTTGCACACAATCACCGCGTCGATATCCGTCGTGAGCGCATCCCAGAAATCCTCCTGCAAATCGAAATTATCACACGCGCGCAGCGGAACACGGACAAGCTCGCTGCCCGCCAGGGCTGCCGCCTGCGCATATTCCCCGAACGTCGGCGCGGGCAGCAAAACCTTCTTCGGCTTTAACGCGAGCAGCAGCCGGAACAGCACATCCGCCGCGCCGCCGCCGCAGAATACCTGCTCCGCCGTCACGCCCTCCCGCGCAGCAATCGCCGCGCGCAGCCTGCGGCACAACGGGTCAGGATAATGCGCACTGCGCGTGAGTGCTTCCTGTGCCGCGCGCAGAATGTCCTCCGGCATGCCGAGCGGGTTGATGCTGGCGGAAAAGTCCAGCGGCTCTCCCGTCAAATCCTCGGCGTAAATGTCGCCGCCATGTCGGTTTTCCGTCATCTCATCGCTCCTGCCTTTCAAAAAATCGTGACAATTCCCGCGCGCAACGCGCAGAGCAGGACAACTGCAAGCACAGATTCCCACATCATGAGTTGATTGGTGCGCAAAATGTCCTCCGGCTCAATCGGCCGCCGCGCATCGCCCAGCGTCGGCTTTTTGTACAGCTTGCCGAAGTAGTATGCATTGCCCGCCAGCTGTACGCCGAGCGCGCCCGCACAGGCGGATTCGGTCTGCGCCGAATTGGGGCTTGCATGCTGCAGCCGGTCGCGCCGGAAGCACCGCCATGCGCCGCGCGCATCCAGTCCTGCGGGCTTCGCGCCCAGCACAAACAGCAGGCCGCTCAGCCGCGCCGGGATAAAATTCCACACATCGTCCATTTTGGCAGAAAAACGTCCGAAATACAGAAATTCGTCGTTTTTATAGCCTACCATCGAATCGAGCGTGTTGACTGCCTTATAGGCAAAGCCAAGCGGCGCACCACCCAGCAGCAGAAAACACAGCGGCGCAATTACGCCGTCACTTGCGTTTTCCGCGACGGTCTCCACTGCCGCCTTTGTCACCTGCTCCGCTGTCAGTTCAGCAGTGTCGCGCCCGACAATCCACGAGACATATTTGCGCGCAAGCGGCAAATCCTGCGCCTTCAGCGCATTGTAAACCCGAAGTGCCGCGACCTTGAGCGACTTTGCCGCAAAAATCTGCCAGCAGAACACCGTTTCCAGTACAAACCGCGCGGCAGGATGAATCCATCCCGCGGCATGCAGCAATGCGAACGGGATCAGCCACGACGGCACGACCACGAGCGGCCACAGCAGCACGCCTGTCCAGAACTGTCCGCGCGGTGTATCCGGGAACCATGCGCGCAGATGCTTTTTCCAGAAGGAAATCATTGAGCCGATGCCGCAGATTGGATGCCACAGCCGCTCCGGGTCACCGAGCACGCAGTCAATCAGAAAGCCCAGCAGGACTGCTCCAACAATGCTCATGATGCCCCCTTGATGCACTGTGCGATGCCGCAGGTCACGCGGTAGACACAATCTGCCAGCGCCGCGATGTCACAGCACAGCCGCCCGGTCTGCTCGCGCCATTCGCGCTCGCCCGCGTCCAATGGCACAATGCCGCAGCCCAGCTCGGTACACACGACGGTTTTTCCCAGAAATTCCGACGCCTGCGGCACAGGTGCGCCGGTATCCAGCGCCTGCCGCACGATGTCCTGTAAATTGTCCACAAATTCGGTTTCCGACGACAGGCTGCGCGCAAATGCGCTTTTGCCCTGTGCCATCCCGCCGACAATTAAGATGGTCATAGTTTTGTTTCTCCTGGTATCTGCTTTATCGCAGGCACAGCCCGCCGATGACGGCTGTAACCAGCGTGATGGTCTCGCATACAGTGATGCACATGCCGCACAGGTCACCCGTGATGCCGCCAAAAATCTTCCGGCATTTGCGGATGTGGTACATGAAAAATACCAGCACCGCGCCGACTGCCAGCACACCGAACCATTTTCCGGTGACAGCGAGCACTGCCGCGCACGCGAGCATCCAGACGCACATGACGCGCGCCACAATTTTTTTGTCCGCATTGTCGGAAAACAGCCGCGCCAGACCGGAATCCTTCGCACACGGCTGCGCGACGATCATGTGCCCGCCGCAGGCACGCGCCATGGCATAGCCTGCACCGAGCAGTGCCGCACATCCCGGTGCGTCATACAGCTGCGCGAACAGGCCGAACTGCACCAGCAGCAGCATCAGCAGCCACAGCACACCGAATGCGCCGACATGCGGGTCTTTTAAAATATTCAGCCGCTTTTCGCGGTCGCCATACGAGCACAACGCGTCGCACGTGTCCGTAAAGCCGTCCAGATGAATGCCGCCCGTCAGGACGACCGGTACCAGCACCGCCCCCGCCGCATACAGCATTGCGTTCAGCTTCCACACCTGCGCCAGCCACAGCCAGCCGAGCTGGCACAATCCGACCAGCACGCCGATCAGCGGCAGGAAGATGAGCGCAAAGCGCATCGTATTCTTTTTCCATTCCACCTGCGGCAGCGGCAGCGCCGAATACAGTCCGAACGCCACCAGCAGCCCGCTCCAAATATCACTCAAAATCCGCGCTCCCTTTCCTCATCACCGGAATGCCGCACACGCTCTCGATCACCACATCCGCCCGCTGCGCGAGCAGCTGGTTGAGCTGTCCGAGCGCGCGCAGATATGCCATCGTGCCCGCGTCATACGTGCGCCCGTCGGAAAAAACCTCATTGGTCACGACAACAACATGCGGACAGGCCGCCGCCAGCGCATCCACACCGGACAGGATGCTGTCCTTCCAGTTCTCTCCCGCGCCGTCCGGCGAAAACAGCTCATTCGCCAGCGCATTGCTCATGCATTCAAACAGTGCGGCTTCATAGCCCGCCGGGACGCGCATACGGTCGAACCGCTTCGCGTGCTCCAGCGTGTCAAAGCCCTTGCCCGCGCGCAGGGCGCGGTGGCGCGCAATGCGGCGCTGTGCCTCCTCGCCGGATGGCTCCATCGCCGCGACATACAGCATCGGCTTTCCATCCGCCAAACGGCACACAATGTCCTCCGCGCGCGCGGATTTGCCGCTCGCCGCACCGCCTGTCACCAGAACCAGCATGCCTCACACCAGCGGCACATACGCTTCGATGTTGCTGTCATCGAATGTATTGCCGTTGCAGTACAGCGATGCCGCCATATCCAGCGGCCCGAACAGGCATACCGCGCCTGTGCCCTCGCCCAGCGCCATGTGCGCATCGATGAGCGGATGTACGCCGAGCGCCTGCTCAATCAGCACGCCCGCAGGCTCCGCCGTGTGGTGCGACGGAATGAGATATTCGCGCACGGCCTCACACATGCGCACTGCACACAGCGCCGCCGCGCCGGAAATCACGCCGTCGATAATCATCGGCAGGCCGCACGCCGCACCGCCGAGGAACAATCCGGTCAGGCCACAGAGATCAAAGCCGCCCACCTTGCTTAGAATATCCACCGGGTCGTGCTGATCCGGCTGCCACTTTTCCAGCGATTCGGTGACAACGCGGATCTTCTTTTCCAGACCGGCAGTTGTCAGGCCGGAACCGCGTCCGGTGACCAGCTCCGCCGGTGCGTGCAGCAGCGCCGCGACCACTGCCGCCGTCGTCGTGGTGTTGCCGATGCCCATTTCACCGGTCGCAACAATGTCATAGCCCTGCTGCTTGCACCAGTAGGCGGTTTCAATGCCGACCTCAATCGCACGCACCGCCTGCTCACGCGTCATCGCAGGCTCTTTGTACAGGTTTTTCGTGCCGTAAGCGATTTTGCGGCGGAGAATGCGGTCTCCCTTCACCTCGCGCGATACGCCGATGTCCACCGGGATGACCTCCGCACCCGCAGCGCGCGCCATATGGCATACGGTCGATGTACCGGCAGACAGGCTCTCGGTGATAATCGCCGTGACCTCCTGCCCGGTCTGTGAAATGCCTTCCTCAACCACGCCGTTGTCCGAACACATCACGACGACACATTTGCGGCGCAAATCCATGCGCGCCGTACCGCGGATACCCGCAATTTTAATCAAAAGATCCTCCAGATCGCCCAGGCCGTGCAGCGGCTTGGAGAGTGAATCCCAGCGGTATTTTGCCCGCGCCATCGCCTCGCTGTCCAGCGGTGCAATCTGTTTTAACGTCTGTTCCAGCGTCATGCTTCTGCCTCCTCGTGATATGTCCGGCATGCGGACAGGAACTTCTGCGCCGCGCGCACACTGCCCGCAAAATGGAAATGCGGATACCCCGCATGTAATGTCTCTGTCGCTTCCACGCAGTCCCAGCCGCGCGCCCGCAGCGGCTTCTGTGCCCGGAAGCTGTCACCCTGCCGCTCACTCTGCGCATAGTGGAATTCATGCGCGTGCAGGCATTCCCCTGCCGCGCACAGCAGGGTGTCATGCTTTGCCGTCAGCGTGACATAGCCAAACTGCTGCAATTTTTTCGTCATGTGCGCCGCACCTCCGCAGATGCCCGCCATCGGCACGCTGTCCAGCGTGTCGTGCAGCAGCAGAAAGCCGCCGCATTCCGCAACCGTCGGTAGGCCGCACTGTACTGCCGCGCGCAGCTCTTCCAACAGCGTGTGGTTCGCCCCCAGCTGCTGCGCATACAGCTCCGGATACCCGCCGCACAGCAGCAGTCCGTGAATATTGTCCGGCAGGTGCGCGTCATGCAGCGGCGAAAACGGCACGAGCTGTGCACCCATCTGCGTGAGCACATCCAGACTGTCCGCATAATCGAAGCAGAACGCCTCGTCGCGCGCCATAGCGATGCGCAGCCCGTCTCCGCAGCGCGGGTAGTCCGGCTGGGTATCATCCAGCGCAGGCGCGGTGTGCGCGAGTGCCAGCAGCCCGTCCAGATCGATGCCCGCGCGGGCATGATCGGCGAGTACCTGCATTTTCTGCTTCAAATCGGTGATTTCACCCGCCGTGACCAGACCGAGATGGCGGCTTTCCACCGCACAGCTCCCATCGCGCGGCAGTGCGCCGTAAACGGTCAGCCCGGTGTTGCGCTCGACGATATCCGCATAGTAATCCGTCATGGATGGGGAAATTCCGTTGAGGATCACGCCGCGGATGGTATTTTCTTCAAACTCCTGATAGCCGCGCAGCAATGCCGCGAGCGACAGCGACATGCCGCGCGCGGACACAACCAGAACCGTCGGGGACTGCGTAAGCCGCGCGAGATCAGCGGTGGAATTTTCGCTCGATGTGCCGCCCAGCCCGTCGTAATAGCCCATCACACCCTCGATGACGGAAATTTCGCCCGCATTTTTCGCCAGCAGGCGCGGAACTGTCTCCCGCCCGCACAGAAAAGCGTCCAGATTGCGCGAGCGCGCACCGATGATGCGGCTGTGGAACATCGGATCTATGTAATCCGGCCCGCATTTAAATGCCGCTGTGTCCATGCCCCGGTCAACAAAAGACTGCAAGATCGCGCAGGTGACCGTGGTTTTTCCGCAGCCACTTCCCGTGCCGCCGATTACCAGCCGCGGCGCCGCCTTCATAGATTGCCTCCGATCAGATAAACCGGGTTCTGTGCCGTCATCATGTGGTAGCTGCCGACCGCACGCGCGCGCGACACCTGTACACAGGAAATTTCCGGCTCCATGCCTGCACTCCTGAGCGCCTGCATCGCGCTGTGAACGGTTTCCAGCGCAATCGCGGAGATGACAATGCGCACATGCGGATTTTTCTCCAGCAGTGCCTGCACGATCTCCGCCATATTGCCCCGGCTGCCGCCGATAAACGCACAGTCGGGTGCGGGCAGGCTGTCCAGCCCTTCCGGCGCCTTCGCCGCGACCGCCGTCACGTGATAATTGCCTGTCTGCACGCGGTTGCGCGCAATGAGCTCCAGTGCATCCTGTTTGCACTCCACGGCAAAGACCTGTCCGCGACCAGCGCGCCGCGCCAGCTCCATCGACACCGAGCCGGTGCCCGCACCGATATCATAAACGGTATCCGTCGGGCGGACTGCGAGCAGGTCACACGCCAGCCAGCGCACCTCCTGCTTGGTCATCGGCACCTCGCCGCGCACAAAATCGCTGTCGCGCAGCGGGCGGGATGCATCCGCCGGACGGTCATTTTCGACCAGCATGACGCTGAGATCGGCAAACGGCAGACCGGAAAGCTCCTCCGGCGAGCCGGAGACCATGCGCTCATCTGCCGCGCCGAGGTTTTCCCCGACATGCACGCGCACATGATTCAGGCCTGCGTCTGCCAGCGCCGCGCACAGCGCGTCCGCACGGAACTGCCCGCCGGTCAGCGCAAACACCTTGCGGTTGTAGCTGACTGCACCGAGCAAACCGCCCTCCCTGCCGTGCATGCTGAGCAATACGGCGTCGTCATACGAGGTCCCCAGCTTTGCGCAGAACACCTGTAAGCTGCTCATGCCGGGCAGGACACGGACGCTTCCATGCCCGCACAGCTTTGTGCGCAATGACTTCGCCGCGCTGAAAAAGCCGGTATCACCGCTGAGCAGGATGGCAGTTTTGCCCTCGCAGGTGAGCGCACGCTCCGCCAGCTGTACAAGCGGCACGGCTTCGATGTCACGGATGCCCGACAGCCCATCTGCCAGACGCGGCGTGGTAAGTACGGTATCCGCGCGCTCGATTTCCTCCCGCGCCTGCGCGGTCAGCAGGGCTTCACTTCCCATGCCCGCACCAATCAGAACAAATTCCATGTCCTTACAGCTCCTGCATGACGCGATCCGCCGCCAGAACCGTGTTCATCAGGTCGTCCTTTGTATGTGCCGCGCCGACAAACATCGCCTCGAACTGTGCCGGAGCGAGATAGATGCCCTGCTTCAGCATCGCGCGGAAATATGCCGCATAGCGCTCCGTATCGCTCGACTTTGCGCCTGCAAAATCGGTCACCGGGCGGTCAGTAAAGAAGACGCTGAGAAGCGAGCCGATCTGGTTGACCGTGCAGCCCTTGCGGTACTGCTCCTCCAGCGCACGCAGCTGGGCCGCCAGCCAGATTGCGCTGTTTTCAATCTGCATATAGATTTCCGGGTGCTCGTTCAGGATAGTCAGCTGTGCCAGGCCTGCCGCCATGGCGACCGGATTGCCGGACAGTGTGCCCGCCTGATAGACCGGGCCGGTCGGTGCGACCTGCTCCATCAGCTTTCTGGAGCCTGCAAATGCGCCTACCGGCATGCCGCCGCCGATGATCTTTCCGAACGTCACGAGATCAGCGCGCACGCCGAAATATTCCTGTGCGCCGCCGCGTGCCAGACGGAAGCCCGTGATAACTTCGTCAAAAATCAGCAGCGCGCCGTATTTGTCACACAGCGTGCGCAGTCCTTCCAGAAAGCCCGGTGCGGGCGGGACAACACCCATATTTGCCGCAACCGGCTCGACGATGACTGCCGCAACCTCGCCGTCATTCGCGCGCAGCAGTTCCTCCACGCTGTCCAGATTGTTGTACTGTGCGGTCAGCGTGCCGGAGGCAATCGATGCCGGGACACCGGCGGAATCCGGTCTGCCTGCGGTCAGCGCGCCGGAGCCCGCCTTGACCAGCATGGAGTCGGAATGGCCGTGATAGCATCCCTCAAATTTGATGATTTTATCGCGTCCGGTCGCACCGCGTGCCAGACGGACAGCGCTCATGACTGCCTCCGTACCGGAGTTGACCATGCGCACCATTTCAATGCCCGGTACCATGGAACACACCAGCTTTGCCAGCTCGGTTTCGCGTCCGGTCGGTGCGCCGAAGCTCAGGCCGTCCTTCATCGTGTCCGCAACTGCCTGTAAGACATCCGGATGGCTGTGTCCCAGAATCATCGGCCCCCATGAGCCGACATAATCGATATATTCCACGCCGTCCACATCCGTGATATAGGCGCCCTTTGCACTGCGGATAAACCGCGGCGTCATGCCGACTGCGCGGTACGCGCGAACCGGGCTGTTGACGCCGCCCGGCATGACCTCACAGGCCTCTGCAAACATTCTCTCCGAAGTATCCATCTGTTGAAATCTCCTTTCTTCAGATATCCGCTGCGGCACAATCCGCCCGCAGGGTCTCTATCATCGCGTCAATCGTCGCATTTGCGGCGGTAATTGTCTTCATACCCGCCTGCTGTGCAGCCTTCTGTGTGCTCGGGCCGATACACAGCGCGGTAAATTTCGTCAGATCAGTGTCCGCCGGCAGGCTTCCGACAAAGCCATGCACCGTGGACGCGCTGGTAAACGTCACATAATCGACTTCACCGCGTGCCAGCAGCTTCGCCAGCTCTTCACTGCGCTCGTTGCGGTACACCGTGCGGTAAATCGCAACATCGTCAAACGATACACATGCTTCCGAAAGCAAAGCGGGCAGCTCCGGTGTGCCGATCTCCGCGCGCAGCAGCAGCACGCGCTCTCCATCGCGCACCAGCCGGATCAGGCCCTCTGCCAGATGCACGGAATCGTACACATCCGGAATATAATCCGCACGCAGGCCGCGCTCCTGCAGCTTCTTTGCTGTTCCCGCACCGATGACGGCGAGCTTCAGATGCGCAAGGCTGCGCGCATCCATTTCCGCCGCGTCCAGCAGCCGCGCGAGCGTATCCACGCCTGCCGGGCTGGTCAACACCAGCCAGCTGTATTGCTCCAGCGACGCAAGCGCTTCGACAACCGGCATATTCGGCCAGATGTCCTGTGTCTCAATACACGGATACGAAATGACATCCGCCCCGAGCGCGCGCAGGCGGTCGGTCAGCGTGCCGGCTCGCTGTCTGGGGCGCGTAACCGCAACCGTCACGCCGTGCAGCGGCAGCGTATCATACCAGTCAAACCGGTCGGACAGCGCACAGACCGCGCCGACAATCAGGATTGCCGGACTGGAAATATTCGCTTCGCGCATGCGCTGTGCGAGTGTGCCGACGGTGGCAACCAGCTTGCGCTGGCGCGGCAGCGTGCCACGCTCCACCATCGCCGCAGGCATGTCGGGGGACATGCCCGCCTGCATCAGCCCATCCAGAATATTCGGCGTACTCGTCACACTCATCAGGAACACCAGCGTGCCGCCATGGCGCACCAATGCGTCAAAATCAATGTGCAGCTCGCCGTTTTTCTTCGCATGGCCCGTGATGATATGCACCGACGAGGTGAAATCGCGGTGTGTCACCGGAATGCCCGCATAAGCAGGCACTGCCAGTGCACTGGTCACGCCCGGAATGACATCGAAATCAATGCCGTTTTCCGCGAGCAGCTCCAGCTCCTCGCCGCCGCGGCCAAACAGGAAGCAGTCGCCGCCCTTGAGCCGCACGACATTTTTGCCCTCACGCGCTTTTTCCAGCAAAATCTCGTTGATGCGCGGCTGCGGCACGGGATGGTGGCAGCTGCGCTTGCCCACATCGATCTGTTCGGCGTGGTTCGGCATCAGCGCCAGAATTTCCGGCCCGACCAGCCGGTCATATACAATGACGTCTGCCGCGGCAATCGCCTGACGGCCTTTCACGGTGAGCAGTCCCGGATCTCCCGGCCCTGCTCCCACCAGTGTTACATGTCCCATGGTCATCCCTCCCGTTTCATCCGCTTTGCCAGCTCAGCCGCACAGGCTGCGCCGTCGGCACGCGGACAGCTTATCGTTTCGATGCGGGTGTGCGTGCGGTCCTCCGAGACATACAGCCCGGTCAGCTGCATGGTATCCGCATCGGTCAGGCGGGCAAATGCCGCCACCGGCGACGAGCAGCCGCCGTCCAGCGCACGGATAAATGCGCGCTCCGCCTTTGCACAGGCAAACGCGTCCGCGTCGTGAAAGGTGCGCAGACAGGCCGTGTCAAAGCCCTCCCGCGCCTGCACCGCCAGAATGCCCTGGCAGGCGGACGGAATGACCTCCTCCGGCGAAAAGACGCGGTGAATGCGGCTGTCCAGCCCCAGGCGGTGCAGTCCCGCCTGCGCGAGCACCAGCGCGCCGTATTCGCCGCTGTCCAGCTTGTGCAGCCGCGTCTGGATGTTGCCGCGCACCGGGCGGATGTCCAGCTCCGGATACAGCGCTTTTAACTGAATTGTGCGCCGCGCGGATGCACAGCCGACCGGACGGGATTTGTCCCATTCCTTGCAGCCCTCCGGCAGTACCAGAACGTCATACGGCGTCTCGCGGCGCGAGACCGCGACAATCGGCAGGCGCGGGTCAAGTTCCGCCGGCATATCCTTCATCGAATGCACGGTGAGATCGACTTCGCCCGCGAGCAATGCGCGATCCAGCTCCTTGACAAACAGGCCCTTGCCGCCCACCTTGTCCAGCGTGCGGTCGAGGATTTTATCGCCTGTGGTCTTCATTGTCACCAGTTCCGTTGCAATTGCGGGCTCCGCTTCGCGGATGGCATCCATCACCATCTCGCTCTGAATCACCGCCAGTCGGGATTCGCGGCTTCCCACCCGGATTACTCTGTTCATGTCCGCGACTCCTCCTTCAAAATCTGCTCAATGGCGCGGGCAGCCCGCGCCGTCTTTTTGTGGTCACTGCCGTCGGACACCAGTCCGACCGACAGATTCGCACCCGTGCGCACTGCCGGGAAGAAAAACGTGCATTCATCCCGGTTGTCCGCAGTGCTGACAAAAATCTCACGCTGTACACACAGCGTGTAAATTTGGTGGTTGATTTCCCGGCAACTGGTTGCCGCCGTCGCCAGAAAAACGCCGTCCAAATCGTCCGGCGCAAAGGCACGCCGGTGGTGCACCGCGCCCGCAGGCGCTTCGCCCTCCGGCGCCACGACGATGACCTCCGCGCCGTAGCGCAGCAATACCTCCGCGCGGTGCGCGCCAATTTTGCCGCAGCCGACAACCAGGCACCTGCGCCCGGTCAGGTCGACAAACAGCGGAAAGCGCATCGGCTGTTCCGTCAGCAAAAGCTGCCGCACCTGCTCCGGTGTCATGCCGTCCTCCTGCGGGCGGTCAATCAGAATGACCCGGCAGCCGCATTTCTTGGCCGCCGCCAGCTTTTCCGGCAGGCCTCCTGCCTCACCTGTGTCCTTGGTCACGAGCCATTTCGCGCCGCTCATGTGGATCAGCGCGCAGTTCAGCTCCTCGGAAAACGGGCCCTGCATCAGGATGAGGTGTGCCGCCGGAAAGCCGAGTTTTTTACAAATCTGCATCGACGCTTCGGCGGGAAGCACGCGCGGCCACAGCCGCTCCGCATAGTCCGGTACGCCGGTGAA
>CALYTA010000004.1 GCA_945486175.1 uncultured Clostridia bacterium
ACACCGTGACACTGAATGTCGAGACAGCAGATGAAGGCAAGGAATTGCAGAAGGCAGGACTCAAGGGCGCGACAGCGGCCGAGGCCGCCCAGCCCGACCCGGAGGAAGAGGTTTCCGCTGAGCCGGATGAAACCGCGGCAGAACAGCTGCCGGAGGCATAACGAAAAAAAGCAGAGAATGGAACGTTCCATTCTCTGCTTTTTGCATGTGCAGATTTTTATTTTGCCTTTACTTTGATCCACAGCTCGGAGAGCTTTTTCCGCAGCACTTCGTTGTCGCGGAATACCTCGTCCTTTTCACAACCGGAGCGTGGGATATACGCTTCATTGCCCTCATAGATACCGCCTTCGCCATAGGCGTCCGCCATGACGTCCGCATTGGACGACGTATAGCCGACTGTTTCGGTGTTGTCCATCGAGGCGTCATAGGTCAGGACATAGTTGATAAACAGGTTGGCGAGCTCCGGATTGGATGCATTTTTCGGGATGACCATCGCATCGCTCCAGATATTTGTGCCCTGGTCGGGACAGTAATACCCCATATCCGGATTTTCCGACAGGATATATGCCGCATCGCCGCTGTAGACAATGCCTATGTCCTTGATGCCGTTAATCATGTTGTCGATGATCTCATCGGTGACATAGACCGGCTGCATGGTGTCGTTGACATTGCACAGCCATTCATAGGCCGCATTGATTTCGTCCTCGTTGTCGGTATTCATCGAATAGCCGAGCGCCTTGAGCGCCATCATGAACGAATCGCGCTCGGAGTCGTAGAGGTACAGCCGGCCCGCATATTTGGTATCCGTGAGGATATTCCAGCCCTCGCGTTCGAGGTCATCGCGGGAGACGGTGTTTTTGTTGTAGACAATGCCGACCGAGCCCCAGAAATACGGGATGGAATAGGTGTTTTCCGGGTCGTAATCCAGTCCGCGGCAGTCATCCGCCAGCAGGTCAATGTTGGTGATGATTTCCTTGTCGAGCGGCTGGAGATAATTTTCCTTCATCAGGCGCTCGATCATATAGTCCGACGGAATGAGCACATCATAGCTGTCGCCTGCACTGATCTTGGTGTACATCATCTCGTTGGAGTCGAAATACTCCATGATGACATGGCAGTCATATTCCTCCTCGAAATTGTCGATGAGGTCTTCTCCGGTGTATTCGCCCCAGTTGTAAATTTTGAGCGTATCGGAATTGCCGGAGGACTTGTTGGTGCCGTCAAATTCCGTGCCCGGGCCGCCGCAGCCTGCCAGCAGGCTGAGCAGCAGTGTGCCGCCGAGTATGGCGGAAAGCCATCTGTGTTTCATGCGGTTTCCTCCTTTTTGCGGCGCGCCATGGCGCGGTCGCGGATCATCGGAATCAGGTTGAACAGGATGAGCACTGCCGTGATGATGACGATGACCAGCGTGGAAATCGCATTGATGGACGGATTGATGCGCTTGGACATCGTGTAGACGAGAATCGAGATGTTCTGCACGCCGTTGCCCGTGACGAAATAGGAAATGACGAAGTCATCGAACGACATGGTAAACGCAATCAGCGCGCCGGAGACAATACCCGGCATGAGCTGCGGGATAATCGCATGCCACAGCGCCTGCCAGGGATTTGCGCCCAGGTCGAGTGCCGCGTCCGCAAGATTCGGGTCGAGCGTGCGCAGCCGCGGCGTGATGGACAGCATGACATACGGCGTACAGAACGCGACATGCGCGAGCAGCAGCGTGACAAAGCCCTTGCTGATTTCCATCGTCGCGAAGAACATCAAAAGGCCGATGGCGGTGACAATATCCGGGTTCATAATCGGCAGGTCGTTAATCATGCCGACTGCCGAGCGCAGCGGGCGGCTGCATTTGGACAGGCCGATGACCGTGATTGTACCGATGATGGTGGAAAGGATCGTCGCAAGGATGGCGACGACAAATGTCATCCAGATTGCATTCATCGTCGTGGAGGAAGAAAACATCTTTTCATACCAGCGCAGCGAAAAGCCGGAAAAATGCGTCAGCGAACGCGACGAGTTGAAGGAAAAGACGACGGTATAGACAATCGGGAGATAAAAGAACGCGATGACAGCCGCAAGAATGACGCGTGTCAGCGGAAATTTTTTCTTTTTCATACATCAATCCCCCTGTTGCGGTCAAGACGGCGGGTCAGGAACATGGACAGCATAATGATAATCGCCATGATGAGCGACAGTGCACTGCCGAAGCTCCAGTTGCCTGAGGTGAGAAACTGCGATTCGATGACATTGCCGATGAGGACATACTGTCCGCCGCCCAGCAGCTTCGGAATGAAGAACGAGGATACAGCGGGCAGGAACACCAGCGTGATGCCGGAGACAATGCCGGGCACACTCATCGGCAGCGTGACCCGGAGAAATGCCTGCGTGCGGTTCGCGCCGAGGTCGCTTGCAGCCTCGAGGAATGACGGGTCCATTTTGGACAGCGAGGTGTGGATTTCCAGAATCATGAACGGCAGGAAGTTGTAAACCATGCCGAGTACGACGGCAAAGTCGGTGTACATCATCTGAAGCGGGCCGATGCCGAACAGCCCGAGCAGGTGGTTGAGCAGGCCGTCATCCTGTAAAATGCCGACCCATGCATAGGTGCGCACGAGCATGTTGATCCAGGTCGGCAGCGTGATGACGAGGATGAGGAAGGTGCTGCGCTTTCCCGCGCGTGCAATCGCATATGCCGCGGGATAGCCCAGAAGCAGACAGACAATGGTGGTCAGGATGGCGACGCGCAGTGAGCGCAGCAGCACCTGGATGAACACCGCGTCGCTGAAAAAGCGCGCGAAGTTCGCCAGCGTGAACTGCCCCTGGAAGAACGCCGTGCCCTCGACGGTGAACGCGTACGCGATAATCAGCAGCATCGGGATGACGATGAGGACCGAAATCCATGCGACATAGGGATAAGCCATTGAACGGAATTGTTTCATGTGCTCACCCCTTCTTCATGATGTGCAGGTCATCCGGTGTGAACTGAAGGCCGACGACATCACCCGGCTCGGTGCGGTCGGTGGTATCCACCTTGTATTCCATGCCCTGCGTGGCGAAGGTGATGTCATAGACACCCGGCGTGATGGTCTCCCAGTCGAACGTATAGATGACATCGGTGATGCGGATGCGCGCGCCGTCGTCCTCCGGGGCGAGGCTCCATGCGGAAGCGTCCGCCCATACCATCAGGTCGTTGTCCAGCGTCATCGATTCCTTGATGTCATCGACTGATTTGGAGAAGTTTACGGCGTAGATTTCCTCCTGGTATTCCTCCGACTGCACGCGGTTTGCGTCCTCGACGATCATGTCGACTGTGATGGAGGTGCCTGCCGCTGTGCGGAAGGTGACCGGATAGCGGCCGTTTTCCGGGCGGATGGAGTAGGAAATCTTGCTGATGGACACACCCTCTTCGGTGTCCTTTTTCCACGCCTGTGCGTTTGCGCGCGTGATGATTTTTGCATCGGTCAGCTCCTCGACGTCTTCCGCGTCCAGATAGAAGCTGTCCGCGTCGATGAGTTCGCCTGCTTCCTCGTTGACAACCGGCTGGTCGGTGGAGACATTCATTTTGACGGTGATGGAGGTGCCGCGGCGCGTCTCGACGATGGTCTCATAGTGCACGCCCTTGAACAGGACGGACTTGACGGTGCCGCGCAGCTTGCCCTGCTCCGGCGGGACGATGTCGATATCCTCCGGGCGGATGACAACTTCAACCTCTTCATTGGGCGCAAATCCGCCGTCAACGCATTCAAACGGATGTCCGTCAAAAATAACGCGGCGGTCACACGGCATGACACCGTCCACAATGTTGCTCTCGCCGATGAAATTTGCGACATAGCGGTTGACCGGCTCGTTGTAGATATCGACCGGGGAACCGATCTGCTGGATGGAGCCTTCCTTCATGACGACGATTTTGTCCGACATGGTCAGCGCTTCTTCCTGGTCATGCGTGACAAAGATAAACGTGATGCCGACCTCCTGCTGGATCTTTTTCAGCTCGCGCTGCATGTCCTTGCGCAGCTTGAGGTCAAGTGCGCCGAGCGGCTCGTCGAGCAGCAGTACCTTCGGTTCATTGACCAGTGCGCGCGCAATGGCGACGCGCTGCTGCTGTCCGCCGGACATCTGGTTGATACGGCGCTGTTCAAAGCCCGCGAGGCCGACAAGGCGCAGCATACGGCTGACCTTCTGCTCGATGATATCCTTCGGCTCTTTCTTGAGATTCAGGCCAAAGGCGACGTTGTCATATACGTTGAGGTGCGGGAACAGCGCATATTTCTGGAATACGGTGTTGACCTCGCGCTTGTACGGCGGCAGGCCGGAGATGTCCTGCCCGTCAAAGATAACCTGTCCGTCATCGGCATCGAGAAAGCCCGCGATGATGCGCAGCAGCGTGGTCTTGCCGCAGCCGGACGGGCCGAGCAATGTGACAAATTCATTTTCATAGATGTCCAGCGAGATGCCGTCGAGCACGCGCTGGCCGTCGAATTCCTTGACGATGTTTTTGATTTCAATCAGTTTGTTCATATCCCTCTCCTAACCCGGGCGGAAGGCTGCCCTAGAATAGCGGCGGGGTGCTGACCCACAGCACCTGTGCCGTTGTTTTTTTATCGTTGCGAAGATAGTGTCCGCGCCCCCCGTCCAGATAAAAGGTTTCACCCTTGTGGACAGTGTAAGCGGCGGTATCGGTGACCAATGTGACCGTGCCGGCGATCACATAGCCGAATTCCTCGCCGCCATGCGGGCCGGACGGAAAAGACTGTCCGCCCTGCGGCAGTTCGACGAGGATGGGCTCCATTTTATTTTTCTGGGTATTTGGCACGATCCAGCGGATGGTGCAGGCGTCGCGCGCATCCTCAAAAAAATCCGCCTGCCGGAAGACAATCTGTTCCTCTGCCGTGTCGCTGAAAAATTCCGACAGAGAAGAACCGAGCGCTTCGAGGATATCCGCGAGCGTGGCAATGGACGGACTGGTCAGGTCACGCTCCAGCTGAGACAGGAAGCCCTTGGTCAGCTCGCAGCGGGAGGCAAGCTCCTCCAGCGTCAGCCCCTGCTGTGCACGCAGCCGCTTGATTTTTGAACCGATTTCCATTTTTTTGCCGGCATGCCGCCGGCGCGCCTCCTTTGCCTGTTCTTTACAAATACTAAACTTTTTATGCTTGTTTATCAAACTCGCAATACCTATTATACACATCCTGCACGGGAGCGCAACAGTTTTTTACACCGAAACAGAAAAAATTCGGGACAGACTGCAAAAAATTGGTATAGCTCTGCGCGTTTTGGGCCATACTGGGGGTACTGGAGGTGCTGAGATGAAAAAAACAAATGAAGCTGCGCGGTGGTGGAGCGAAGACAAAGGCTTTTACATGATTCTCCTGCTGTGCGTGCTGGCAGTCGCAGTGGCGGCATATGTACTGTTCGCCTCGCCGCAGACGGCAGAGGCAGACCCGATGGATGGATACCTGTATGAAGCGGATGACAGCGTGAGCGCATCCGAGCCGCTCGACGGCGTCCCGGCAATGGAAACCGAAACGGCAGAGGATACGGAAGATGCGGCAGAAGCCGAAGAGGCTGAAACGACTGCCGCCGCGGAGGATGCGGAGCAGGACGAGCCTGCGGAGCAGACCGCTGCCGCACTGACCTTTACGCCGCCGATGGATGCGGATGTATCACATGCGTTTTCCGGCGACACGCTGGAATACAATGAGACCACGCGCGACTGGCGCACGCATGAGGGCGCAGACTATGCAGGCGAAGAGGGCGATGCCGTGTGCGCCATTGCCGACGGCACTGTGCTCCGCGTCGATGACGACACGATTTATGGAAAATATGTCATTCTCAGCCATGCGCAGGATATGAACAGCCTGTACGCGGGGTTGGATCACATCACGGTCTCCGAGGGTGACAGCGTGAAGGGCGGCGACCAGTTCGCGGAGCTGGGAAGCCCGATGCCGCTGGAGGAAGCGCTCGGCGTGCACCTGCATCTGGCTGTCACGAAGGAAGGCGATGCCGTTGACCCGGCAGGGCTGTTTTAACCGCCTTTTGTGCGCTGATACGTGGCAAATGAAATCTATGTTGCGCATGTATTGAGTTCTTCCGATACAATGCGTTATAATAATGCCAGAATCGTTCAGAGATGGGCGGTTTCAACAAAATCCAATTTTGTTTAAAGCACGGTCACATCCCCCAGATAGTGCTTTATATCATCCCCAATTTTGCATGTTG
The DNA here is from genome assembly GCA_945486175.1 of uncultured Clostridia bacterium. Taxonomy (GTDB): domain Bacteria; phylum Bacillota; class Clostridia; order Oscillospirales; family Butyricicoccaceae; genus Butyricicoccus_A. Next base: position 6,217 of record CALYTA010000004.1, read on the forward strand.
TGTTTATCATCCCCCAAAACTTCCACGACATGCAGAAACGCCGAATGCCTCCCCGCGTTCGGCGTTTCTTCTTTTCCCCACGTGGGGGAAAAGAGCAGAAAACAGCCCTTCCCATGCGGGAAGGGCTGTCGCTGTTTTATCGGACGATGATCTGATCCATGACCGCGCCGATGGGCGCGTCAATCGTCAGGTTTGCGCCGGTCGAACGCTGGGTCTGTCCCTTGTTGATGACGACAAGGTTTTTGCCGTTGAAGTAGTGGATCAGGCCCGCGGCGGGATAGACGGCGAGCGATGTGCCGCCGATGATGAGCATGTCTGCTTTCGCAATATGGCGCACGCTGTCGTTCATCGTCTGCTCGTCGAGTGATTCCTCATATAAGACGACATCGGGCTTGAGTGTGCCGCCGCATTCGCATTTGGGCACACCGCCGCACTGCTTGACATAATGCGCGTCATAGAACTTGCCGCAGCGCTGGCAGTAGTTGCGGTGCACCGAGCCGTGCAGTTCGAGCACGGTTTTGCTTCCGGCAGCCTGATGCAGCCCGTCGATGTTCTGCGTGACAACCGCAGTCAGCTTGCCGGCCTGCTCCAGCTCCGCCAGCTTGCGGTGCGCGGCATTCGGCTTCGCGTCCAGCGCCAGCATTTTGTCCTGATAGAACCGGTAAAATTCCTCCGGCTGGGACACGAAAAAGGAGTGGCTGAGGATGATTTCCGGCGGGAATTTGTATTTTTGGTTGTATAAACCGTCAACACTGCGGAAATCCGGGATCCCACTTTCCGTGGAAACGCCTGCGCCCCCGAAAAAGACAATGCGCTTTGATTCATCAATCATCTGCTGCAGGGCAGCAATTTGCTTTTGCAGATCCATAAATAGCCTCCTTTTCCGAAACATAGCTTTTTCTTACTTCACGATGGAAACCGTATTTTCCGCGCGCTCATGCACATTCGCCGGTGCGGCTGCATAGCCGAGAGAAGCGGCAGCGTTGACAATATGGTTTTCCGGCACGCCGAATTCGGTCAGCAGTGCGCGGACCTCCGGCGCGTCACAGGTGTCGCGCACCTGGTTGATCCAGCAGCTGCCCAGGCCGAGCGAAGTCGCAGCCAGCAGGACATTTTCCAGCGCGGCTGCGCCGTCGAGCATGCTGTTGCGGTTGTCGCGCTCACCGGAGACAATGAAGAATGCGGTCGGCGCATAGAAATTATAATTTGCCGGGCGGTTGTCCGCCTTGCGGATGGCAGCGGCAAGCTGCTGGATTTTTTCGGTATCGGTAATCAGAGTAAAATGCCAGGTCTGCCTGTTCATGGCGGACGGCGCCCAGACAGCGGCGGTAATCAGATCGTCCAGCTTTTCCTGCTCAATCGGCTGGTCGGTAATGCTGCGGCAGGAATGGCGGTCGAGCATATTCTGAATGATATCGTTCATGGGAAAAAACACTCCTTCTGGGGAAATTGAATTGTTATATTCAGTATAATGCACCGTGCCGCCGGATGCAAGGGTGATCCGTGTGTTTCTGTTGTGTGCAGAAGTGCTCGCGCGGTAAAATTGTATGTGCAGCCGTACGGAAAGCCATTGCCCGCAGATGCGCTACGTGATATAATAAAATACTGATATGGCGATGTAGTCTGCCTGCTGAATTCCAGCCGGACAGGCGCGCGGCAGCTGCAAAATCGGACAGAATTTCCGGAATATGACGGATTTTTCCGATTTGGACATGTGTCCGCCATATTATCAGATATGTAAATTTATGATATCACGCAGCAGGCAGCCCATCCCGGGCTGGCCGGGTGCGGAAAAATGGGGGAAACCATCTATGTACGAGAAAGTGTTCAAACGGCTGCTCGATGTGGTGCTGTCGTTGTGTGGGCTGGTCTGCCTGTCATGGCTGTACCTGATTTTAATTATTGCGGTCAAAATTGACGATCCCGGCCCGGCGTTTTTCTCTCAGAAGCGCGTCGGCAAGGACGGGACATATTTCCAGCTGCATAAATTCCGCAGCATGAAGATGAGCACGCCGCACGATGTGCCGACCCATCTGCTGGAAAACCCGGAGAGCTATATCACACGGGTGGGCGCATTCCTGCGCAAGTCCAGCCTGGACGAGCTGCCGCAAATCTGGGATATTTTTGTCGGGAACATGTCGATCATCGGCCCGCGTCCGGCATTGTGGAACCAGTATGACCTGATTGAAGAGCGCGACCGGTACGGCGCGAATGCGATCCGTCCGGGCCTGACCGGCTGGGCACAGATTCACGGCCGCGATGAGCTGGAGATTGAGGAAAAGGCGCGGCTCGACGGCTATTATGTCGACCATCTGAGCTTCGGCATGGATATCCGCTGCTTTTTCGGTACGATTTTCTCCGTGCTCCGGCAGGACGGTGTCGTCGAAGGCGGCACGGGTGCGATGGAAGAGAAGGAGAAGGCCGGAAAATGAAAAAAATTCTGATCCTCACCAACCACTCGTATATGCTGTGGCGGTTCCGCCGCGAGCTGATTCAGGAGCTGGCGAAGGAACATGAGGTCGTGCTCAGCATGCCGTTTGTCGGGCATGAGGACGATTTTCAGGCGCTCGGCCTGCGCTGCATCGAGATAAAAATCGACCGGCGCGGCATCAATCCCGCGACCGACAGCCGGCTGATTGCGGCATACCGCAGGCTGCTGCGGCGCGAAAAGCCCGACCTGGTCATCACCTATTCCATCAAGCCGAATATCTATGGCGGGCTGCTGTGCGGCGCGATGGGCATCCCGTTCTGTGCGAATGTACAGGGATTGGGCACCGCTTTCCAGAAGCCGGGGCTCGCACAGTTCGTGACGCTGCTTTATCAGCTGGCATTTAAAAAAGTCCGCACGGTATTTTTTGAAAATACGGGCAATGCGGCGGAATTTCAGACGCGCCGCATCATCCCGCAGGAGAAACAGACGATTCTGCACGGCGCGGGCATCAATCTGGAGCAGTACGCCATGCAGCCGTACCCGCAGAATGAAACGGTTCATTTCCTGTATCTGGGCCGTATCATGAAGGAAAAGGGGATGGATGAGCTGTTTGCGGCGGCGGAAAAGCTGCACGCGGAGCAGCCGGGCTTTGTCCTCGATCTGGTCGGCTTTTTTGAAGACGAATACAAGGAACAGGTGGCGCAGCTGGAGCACGCCGGTATTGTCCGGTTCCACGGTTTCCAGCGGGAGCCGCGCCCGTTTTACGCGGCGGCGGACTGTGTTGTGCTGCCGAGTTACCATGAGGGCATGAGCAATGTCCTGCTGGAAGCGGCTGCCACCGGCAGGCCGGTGATTACCAGCGATATTCCGGGCTGCCGCGAGGCGGTGGACGACGGGGTATCCGGTCTGCTTGTGCCCGTGCGGGACAGCGAAGCGCTGTATCAGGCGATGAAGCGCATGCTCGCCATGTCCGCAGAGGAACGCGCCCGGATGGGCCGAGCAGGGCGCCGGAAAATGGAGCAGGAATTCCGCAAGGAAGCAGTTGTCGCGGAAACCATTCGCGCATTGCAGCTGTGAGACCGGGAGGAAGCGCGATGAAGCACAGGAAACTCCGGATTGCCGCAGCGGTGGTGCTGGCGCTTGCCGCACTGGCTGCCGTCTGTGCGGTGGAGCTGGACCGGTCGGCGCACAGCCTGGCCGTGACGAATTACCGGATTGAGACACGGGAGCTCGGCGCGCCGGTGCGCATCGTCCAGCTGACCGACCTGCACAACGGCGTGTTCGGTGACGGCAATGCGGAGCTGGTGGACACCGTGGCGGCGCAGAATCCCGATCTGATTGCCATCACAGGTGACCTGCTCGATTCCGGCAGTGCGGACACGGACATTGCAACCTATTTGATTGCACAGCTGTCCGGCATCGCTCCGGTTTATGTCTCGCTGGGCAACCACGAACTCGAATACGAACAGACCTACGGGACGGATGTCACGGCACTGTATGAGGATGCCGGAGCGACCGTGCTCGACCGCTCGTATGCTGACATTACTGTAGGGGGACAGGCCATCCGTCTGGGCGGCATCTATGGCTACTGCCTGCCGGAGAAATATCTTCAGACAGGGGAGGCCGATGAAGCGGAATGCGCGTTCCTGCGCGATTTCCAGGACACCGATCTGTATACTGTCCTGCTGTGCCATATGCCTGCCTGCTGGATTGTCAACGACGGCATCAGTGAATGGGATATCGACTGTGTGTTTGCGGGCCATGCACACGGCGGACAGATCCGCCTGCCGTTTGTCGGCGGACTGTGGGCACCGGATCAGGGCTGGTTCCCCGGGCAGGAGGCCGGTCTGTATTATTCCGGTGACCGGCAAAAGGTTATGGTGCTGTCCCGCGGGCTGGGCAGCACGGAAAAAATCCCCCGGTTCAACAACATCCCGGAGGTCGTTGTGACAGACCTCGCCGCAGAATAGGAGCGATATGAATGCAACTGAGATACGCTTTCTGGAAGCCGTGAAAGCGTCCCTTCAAAACCAGGCTGTCACATGGACGGATGAGCTTCCGCCGCAGGACTGGATTGCCCTGTTCCGGATGGCGGATGTGCACCGTGTCCTGCCGATGGTCTATGAGGCGGTATACCGCAGTCCGGCAGCGCGCAGCGCCGACCCGCAGATGCTGCAGTCGATGAAACGGCGCACGATGCAGGCTGTGATGCTGCAAACCCGCAAGACCAGTGAATTTCTGCGGCTGTCGGAGCATCTGGCGCAGGCGGGCATCACACCGTGCGTGGTCAAGGGAATTGTCTGCCGCAGCCTGTACCCGAAGCCGGACTGCCGCATGTCCGGTGACGAGGATGTGCTCATTCCGCCGGAGCAGTTCCGGCTGTGCCATGAGGCGCTGCTGGCATATGGCATGACGCCCTGTGAGCCGGAGCAGGGGCTCGATGCGGCTTATGAGGTGTCATATGCAAAGCCGGGCAGCCCGCTGTATATTGAGCTGCACAAAAGCCTGTTCCCGCCGGATTCGCAGGCGTATGGGGAATTCAACCGGTTTTTTGCCGGTGCGTCTGCCCGGATGACCAGCTTGACCGTACAGGGAACCGCAATCACGACGATGGGGTACACGGATCACCTGCTCTATCTGCTCTGCCATGCCTTCAAGCACTTTTTGCACAGCGGCTTCGGCGTGCGGCAGGTGTGTGATATCGCCCTGTTTGCCAACACATATGGCGCGCAAATCGACTGGCAGCGGCTGCTGCAATGCTGTAAGGAGATTCATGCGGAGCAGTTTGCCGCGGCATTGTTCCGCATCGGGCAGAAATATTTTACTTTTGACCCGGAGCAGGCATGTTATCCGGAACCGTGGCGCCGCATTCGCGTGGATGAAACCGCCATGCTGGAGGATATGCTGGCGAGCGGCATTTACGGCGGTGCCAGCATGAGCCGCAAGCACAGCAGCAATATGACGCTCGACGCGGTATCTGCCGGCAAGCGCGGCAAAAAAGCCAAAGGGACGGTGCTCAAGTCGCTGTTTCCTGCACCGGGCAAGCTGGAACGGCGCTATCCGTACCTGAAAAAGCACCCATATCTCGTGCCTGCCGCATGGGCGGACCGCATCCTGAAATACCGGAAGGAAATCGGGCGCGACAATCGGGCGATGGAATCGGTGCGCATCGGAAACCGGCGCATTGAACTGCTCAGACAATACGGCATCATCCAAAAATAGACAGAAAGGGTTTTCTCCCGGCGCAGCGCGCCGGGAGATTTTTGTGCGCGCTTGTCATGTCCGCGCACATGCACTATAATGGTATCATATTTTTTGTGGCATCCCAATCGGACGACAGGAGGAACGGAAATGAGCATGGACCAGCAGGCGCGCGCGCTGTGGCAGCGGATCAAAGTGCCGCAGAAGGCCGCGTTTTTCAGCTGCCTTATCACAGGCTATCTTGTGCATCTCTATGCATTTACCAATACAATTCCCAATTCAGACGGGCTTGACCGCGTCTATGACACCCAGCAGATGACGATTTCCGGCAGATGGTTTCTGCATTTTGTATCGGTGCTCAACGATTACACACAGATGCCGGCGGCAATCGGCTTGCTGTCATTGCTGTTCCTGAGCCTGGCGGCAGTGCTGGTGACGCAGCTGCTGTCGCTCAAAAGCGGCGTGCTCGCCGGACTTGCGGGCGCACTGATGGCGGCGTTCCCGTGCACCGGCTACATGTTTTTATATATGTTCACGGCGTCCGCATACAGCATCGCGATTTTCCTCGCGGTGCTGTCGGTCTGGCTCGCCGCACGGCGCGGAAAGGGCGGCTGGCTGCTCGGCGTTCTCTGCCTCGCCTTCTCGATGGGCATTTATCAGGCATATGTCACGGTCGCGATTTCACTCTCGCTGCTGCTGGTGCTGCGCGAGACACTGCGGCCAAAGGCACAATGTAAAAAGACAATCGCCTTCGGCGTGCGCATGGCGGCATATCTCGCCGCAGGCGCGGTGCTGTATTACGCCATCCTCATGATATTCCTCAAGGTGAAGGATCTCGAGCTGCTGTCCTATCTGGGCATGGACGCGGCGAGCAGCGGGTATCCGTTCGGACAGCTCCCGCGGCTGCTGGTATCCACCTATGCGCAGGTTTTCAAGTTCTTTTTCTGTGCAGGCGCGGACAATACCTTTGCCAATGGGGTTCTTGTCGCGGTGGACATTCTGGCGCTGCTGGCGGGGGTGTATTTCCTCGTGCGGTATGTGGCGGACAGAAAGCTGCACCGGGACGGCTGGCGCATCGCAATTGCCATTGCCATGCTTGCGCTGCTGCCGCTCGGCATGAACTTCGGACAGCTGCTCAGCCCGTTTTCCACGCCGACGCCGCTGATGAAATATGCCTTTGTCACGGTGTATCTGCTGGTGCTGTTTGCCGCCGACCTGTGCGACAGCAGGCAGCCGGGCTGGCATGCGGGCGCGCTCGCGGCGGGCACATCGGCGCTGCTGCTGCTGTTCTGCCTCAACACGAACAACCTGCTGTACACCGCTTCCGCGCAGGCGCACCGCGCCACGGAGAGCTATGCGACGCGGCTGCTGTCGCGCATTGAGAGCTGTCCGGGCTATGAGACCGGCATGGAGGTTGTCATCATCGGCACAGTGCCGGAGGAACAGCTCAGCGCGGACATCCCGAGCTATGCACAGGTGAGCCATTACAGCGTGCCGGAAAATTCCGCGCTGCTGCGCAACAAGCACATCTATTATTACCTCAATGACTGGCTCAATTTCCCGGCGGAGGAGCCGGATGAGGAGACCATGATTGCGGTTTCCGCGTCGGAGGAATTTGCCGACATGCCGCTGTATCCGGCGCAGGGCAGCGTGCAGGTACTGGACGGGCGCGTTGTCGTCAAGCTGCGCGAGAGCTACACGCCCAAGGAAGATTATGAAATCGCCTACGAACAGCGCAGATAAACGAACAAAAACCGGGTGCGTGAAAACGCACCCGGTTGATTTTTTTGACAGGAAAACAAAAAAACAGCCGCATTCCGAAGGGAATACGGCTGTTGGTGGCTCATCGGGGGTTCGAACCCCGGACCCACTGCTTAAAAGGCAGATGCTCTACCTACTGAGCTAATGAACCGGATTGGCAGGGGCGGCAGGAGTTGAACCTGCGATACTAGAGTCAAAGTCTGGTGCCTTAACCACTTGGCGACGCCCCCATAGCTTCGCAGGAACCGTAAAGCCCCTTATAAAAAATGTTCTTCACAATGTCCGACATCGTGAAGAAGTAAATAAATGGGGTGAGTGAAGGGAGTCGAACCCTCGGCCTCCAGAGCCACAATCTGGCGCTCTAACCAACTGAGCTACACCCACCATATTCAGCTTTGCTGTGCACAGTGAAACTCATCTGAATGGTACGCCAGGAGGGATTCGAACCCCCGGCCTACTGCTTAGAAGGCAGTTGCTCTATCCAACTGAGCTACTGGCGCATAGGTATCTGTGCCGCTGCATGTGACAGATCAAATGGAGCGGGTGATGGGAATCGAACCCACGTGTTCAGCTTGGAAGGCTGACATTCTACCATTGAACTACACCCGCAGG
>CALYTA010000005.1 GCA_945486175.1 uncultured Clostridia bacterium
CTGGTCGTTCAGCGTGCGCTGGACGATCTTGGAGGATTCATACCAGAATTCATAGTTGCCGACATACAGTCTGACCTTGCCATAGTCGATGTCGACGATATGGGTGCAGACATTGTTGAGGAAGTGGCGGTCATGCGATACGACGATGACCGTGCCCTCGTAATCTGCCAGGAAATCCTCCAGCCAGCGGATGGAATGAATGTCCAGATGGTTGGTCGGCTCGTCGAGCAGCAGGATATCCGGATGGCCGAACAATGCCTGTGCGAGCAGGATTTTGACCTTTTCCGCGTCGGTGCGGTAGCGCATGCCGCTGTACAGGATGTCATCCGCCTTCAGGCCGAGGCCCTGCAGCAGGCGGCCTGCTTCGGTATCGGAATTCCAGCCGTCCAGCTCGGCAAATTCGGCTTCCAGCTCGGCGGCACGGTTGCCGTCCTCTTCGGTAAACGGGTCCTTGGCATACAGTGCGTCCTTTTCCTGCATGATCTGGTACAGGCGCGCATTGCCCTGAATGATTGTGTCCAGAACGGTAAATTCGTCAAAGGCAAAGTGGTCCTGGCGCAGGACGGACATGCGCAGGTTGGGGTTCATCTCGACCGTGCCGGTGGACGGTTCCAGATCACCGGACAGCATACGCAGGAAGGTCGATTTGCCTGCGCCGTTTGCGCCGATGACGCCATAGCAGTTGCCTTCGGTAAATTTGAGATTGACGTCGGAAAACAGGTTTTCGCCGTCGAAGTTGATACTCAGATGGTTGACAGTAAGCATGGATCCTCCAGAAAAAAGAAATGTGGGGGTGAATGGGTCAGAAAATCAAATCGATCAAGATGCCTGCGGCGACAGCAGCGAGATACGTGCAGCCGATGATTTTAAAGGCATCGCGGCGGCGCGGAGATTCGCGCACCAGCAGGACAAAGCCAAAGCCTGCGCCGGCAGACAGTCCTGCAACGGCAGCGCCGAAGCTGATGGTACCCGACATGAACAGCTCAGTCAGCAGGACAGATACCGCACAGCCGGGGAACAGGCCGATCAGCGCGCACAAGGCGGGCTGCAATATGGTGCCGCCGAGCAGCAGGGAGGAGACAGTGTCCTCACCGATGAGGTAGATAACCGTGTTCAGAATGAGCATGGTGGCGAGCAGGAACACCGTCGTGCTCACCGTGCGCGAAACCGCAGCGCCGAATATGGTCTGTCCATTGCAGCAGGAGCAGCCCATATTGACCTCATCCATATCGACCTCATCATCCGGCAGCTCATCCGGATTCCATTTTTTGCGGAACAGCGTCAAATAAAACAGATAACCCGCGACAATGGCGACAATCAGCTTGACGCCGATGAGCTGCAATACGGTTTTCCAGTCGCCGCCGCCTGCGAGCAGCACCGGGATCGCCTCATCCGAGGTGGACAGATAGACGGCAATCAGTGTCGCCGGGGGCAGAAAACCGCGGCAGTACAATGCCGAGCAGCCGACGGAAAATCCACACTGCGGGATTGCGCCGACCAGCGCGCCGATGACCGGCCCGGCAGGTTCGGTGCTCGTGACGATACGCGTCACAGTGTCCATGCGCGTTTCCATCCAGCCGATGGCGAGATAAACAATCAATAAAATCGGTATGGTTTTGACCATATCCAGAATACAATCGAGCCATACTTCCAGCACAACAGGTCACTCCTTTCCTGTACATATCCGCTGCGCGGCAGCCGCCGCACAGATTGATTGTTAGTTGACAGTAAAAATCAGTATACCATAACCAAAAATAAAAAAACAGATGCAGGATACATAAGAAATCGCAAGTTTTGGGGTGGTTCTTTCATCTTTGCTGCAATGAGCGGCAATCCATGGTAAAATAGGGGGAGAAAAGGAGGCGGAACCGATGACGGGAAAGACACTGTCCTCGCGCTATGGCACGGTGCATTACTGGATTTCACGCCGGGAAAATCCGGATGCGGCGTGCATCGTCTTCCTGCACGGGCTGACTGCGGATCACACGCTGTTTGACCGGCAGGTGGACTGCTTTGCGCGGGATTATACGGTATTGACATGGGATGCGCCCGCGCACGGAAAATCGCGCCCGTATGCACGGTTTACCTATGCCCATGCAGCCGACATGCTGCGCGCCATTCTGCATGCCGAACACATCGATCGCTGTATTTTCGCCGGGCAGTCAATGGGCGGCTATGTCATCCAGATGCTGCTCAAACGGTATCCGCAGATCGCACAGGCATTTATCGGCATCGATACCTGCCCGTTCGGCATGGGCTACTATTCCAATTCCGACCTGTGGTGGGTGGAACAGATGGAGCCGATGTGCCGCATGTTCCCGGATGCGGTTCTGCGTGAGAGCATTGCCCGTTCCTGTACCCGCACGCCGTATGCACACCACAATATGCATGCTGCATTGTCACACTATGGCAAGGATGAGCTGTGCAGCCTGCTCGGCACAGGTTACCGGCAGTTTGCGCGGGAGCTGTGCGATATCCACATTTCCTGCCCTGTCCTGCTGCTGGTGGGGGAGCACGATATCACGGGCAAGGTGCGGCAGTACAATTTTGCATGGCAGGCGCGCGAAGGCTATCCGCTGCATCTGATTCCGAACGCCGCGCACAATTCCAATGCGGACAACAGCGCGCGGTGCAACCAGCTGATCCGGAATTTTATCCACAGCCTGTGAACAGAAAAAAGCAGCCGCCGGAAAGGTTCCGGCGGCTGCCTGTATAGTATGAAACAAGTTACTTGCTGGCTGCCTGGCGCTGGCGCTCCATCATCTCACCGAACGCAAGCACGGTTTCCACTGCACCGTCAATGCCGACCGAGCTGGTGGAAACACACAGGTCATAGCTGGATGCATCGCTCCAGCGCTTGCCTGTATAATAGTTAAAGTAGCTCGCGCGCTTTTTGTCGCGCTTGAGGATGGCATCTTCAATGCGGCGTTCCTCCATGCCGAGGTCGTTGATCGCATGATGGATGCGGAAATCGAGGTCTGCCATGCAGAATACACGGACGACATCCGTGCGCTCACGCAGGACATAGCTGCCGCAGCGTCCGACGACAACACACGGGCCATTGTCCGCTGCTTCGCGGATGATTTTTGCCTCTTCCATAAACAGCTTGTCGCTCATATTGAGGTCGGATGAATGGGTCAGCGAGCCGGCAGCGGTATAGCTGCCCATGACAAGGGAATACAGGAAGCTGTTGGTCGGCTTTTCGTCGAAGCCTTCAAAAATTTTCCGGCTGACGCCTGCGTTTTTCGCCGCCATGTCGACGATCTGAGAGTCATAAAATGGAATGTTCAGCAGCTTTGCAAGCTTTTCACCGACGATGTGTCCGCCGGAGCCGAATTCACGTTCAATGGTGTAAATGGTAGAAGTTGTCATGGAAGTATCAGCCCTTTCCTCTTTTCCGCCGAAAGCATTCCGCCGGCGGGCATTTCCTCTGTAAATTATAATATCGTATTATAACACATTTTTGCTTCGGTGAAAAGGACAGAAAACTGTCCGGACGGAACGGAAGCGGTTTTGGATGCATTCGCACACATCAGTTCGACAGAAAAAACCACCAAATTATTGAACAAATGAATGGATAAAAAGCATCAGGTTTCACGAAATAGGCGGGAAAACACACCAATTCCCCGTTTTTTTATGCCGGAAATATTGAACAAAACAGGGTGCTGTGGTATAATGAAACCCGTCATAAAGCGTATATTATAGTTGCAGAAATTTACATATTTTCTGCGGCGAGACAAGGAGTGTCATGATGAAGCAGACATTTGATGAAGCCGCATGGTATACCATCGCGGCAAAGGTCGGAGGAAAGGTTATCGAAGTTGAGAACGCTTCCACCGACAACGGCGCGCTTGTTTGCCTGGCAGATGCTACCGGTGCAGACCAGCAGCTGTGGTCCATTCGCCACATCGACGGCAAGTATTATAAGATCATCAACAAGAATTCCGGCAAGGCGCTGGACATCATCAGCATGGGTGTTGTCAACGGCGCAAACCTGCATCAGTGGGAGTTCGTTGACGGTGACAGCCAGATGTGGTTCTTCGAGGAGAAGGAAGGCGGCACGGTTGCAATCAAGTCCGCTCTGTCCGCCAAGTGCATCGATGTTGTCGGCATGAACGCTGAGATCGCCGGCGCACGCCTGCAGATCTGGGTTGACGTCAGCGGCGAGAATCAGAGCTGGATTCTGACGGCCGTTGAAGCGCCGAAGGCAGAGGAGCCGGCTGCTCCGGCTGTCGAGGAAGCACCGAAGGCGGAAGAAGCTGCTGCTCCGGCTGCTGAAGAAGCACCGAAGGCGGAAGAGGCTGCCGCTCCGGCTGCTGAGGAAGCACCGAAGGCGGAAGAGGCTGCTGCTCCGGCGAAGAAGACCACCCGCAAGAAGGCGGCTTCCACCACCAAGAAGACCACGACCACCCGCAAGAAGACGGCGTCTACGGCAAAGAAGACGACCACCAGAAAGACGGCTGCGAAGAAGACTGCTGCCGCTGCGGACGGCGAGGCAAAGCCGAAGCGCACCACCCGCAAGACCAAGGCACAGCGCGAGGCTGAGGCAAAGGCTGCAGAAGAGACCAAGTAATGTGTGTCTGACAGATTCCCCGATGCACCTGAATGGGCGCGCCGGGGAATTTTTTCTGCTAAAAAGCTGTAACCCTGCTATCATTGTATTGCACTGTGCGGTGTGATACAATGATGTCACCAGAGAAAGGAGTGCTGGAAAAATGATTTACGATGCATCCGCACGAAAACAGTACAAGGCACAGGCGCGGGCGGATATCCGTGCGCGGTTCTGGCCGACGATGCTGACTGTCGTGCTGGAAATGGTTCCTATCTGGCTGATTGCGATGATTAGCCAGGTTGGCGCAAACGCGCTGGAAGGCAATACAGAGAATATCGGGCTGTATCTGAATTGTATGATGCTTTACCTGCTCGCAACGGTATTCATTGCGGCGCCGCTGCAGTTCGGCGCGAAGCATTATTTTGTCGCGCGGGCGCGCGGGCAGGAGACATCGCCGATGATGGTGGTGTCCTGCTTTATGAGCGGCAGAAAATATCTGACCTCTATCAAGCTGGAGCTGGGCATCCTGCTGTATTCGCTCGGCTGGGCAGTGCTGCTGAGTGTCGCCATTGTTCTGGTTGCGCTGCTTGCGCTGACCGGCTCTGCAATGCTGCTGGTTCTCGGCGTGATTGTGGTAATCATTCCGCTGACCCTGCTCGTCACGGTCAAGGTACGCCGCTATGACGGCGCGTATATCTGCATGATTGATACGCCGGATGCGGGCGTGATGCAGGCCATCCGTTCGTGTGCGCCGATTTTCAAAAACCACAACTGGGAGCTGCTGGTGTTCGATCTCAGCTTTATCCTGTGGATCCTGCTCGGTGCCGTAACCTTCGGCATCGGCATGATCTATGTGGACGCATATACGGAAATTGCGTTCGTGCATTATTTCGATGCGCTGTGCGGCAGAAAGCCGCAGCCGGATACGCCGGATATCTCACAGCTGACAGAGTAAAAACAAAATGAAAAGCAGTCTGAACCGTTTCAGACTGCTTTTTTATGTCTCAAGTTTGTGTTCCATGTCGTCGATCAGCGATTGCAGTGTGACAGCGCGCAGGCTGTCTTCCATTGCCCGCCGTACATCGGCAAGCCTTCCGTCCAGCACAGCGTGTACGGTGCGCCCGACCGGGCAGGCGGGATTCGGATTTTCGTGGAACCGGAACAGCTCGGTATCCGCACATTCCACTGCGTCAAAAATGTCCAGCAGGGTGATGTCTGCCGGGTCCTTTGCCAGCGATGCGCCGCCGACACCCGCTTCCACATGGACAAGCCCGGCATCGCGCAGCTGCCCCAGCGTTTTGCGGATGATGACCGGATTGACATTGACGCTGTCCGCGAGAAAGGAGGAGGTTGTTTTATATTTGCCGTCAAATTCGACGATGCACAGCAGGATGTGCACGGCGATGGGCAGACGGGATGAGAACTGCATAGGCAATCGTTCCTTTTTTCTGGGATGCCTTTATTGTATCAGCGGGCCGGTGCAGTGTCAACGGCAGGATGGATTGAAAAAAATCTTGTTGTAACTATTGACATTACAACTAGTGCGTGGTATGATCTTGTTGTAATAAAGAAGGTTACAACACGCGGCGGAGCATGCACGCCGCAAAAAAATGAAATCAAATGGAGGCAATTGTGATGAAACAGGTTGTTGCATTTTTACAGGAAAATCCGGTGCAGTATCTGGCGACCGTGGGCCGCGACGGCGGGGCAAAGGTTCGCCCGTTTATGTTCGCGGGCGAGATGGACGGAAAGCTGTGGTTCTGCACGAACAACACAAAGGATGTCTACAAAGATATGCAGGCAAACCCGAATATTGAGATTTCGGTTTCCAGCCCGTCGTATGCATGGATCCGCCTGCACGGAAAAGCAGTCTTTGAAAACAACCGCGCCGCCAAGGAGATGTGCCTGGGAAATCCGATTGTGAAGAGCCAGTACCAGACCGCGGACAACCCGATTTTCGAGGTGTTTTATCTGGACGCGCCGCACGGCGTGATCGCGGATTTTTCCGGCAATCCGCCGTATGAATTTTAAGCCGTGTACACACCAAAAAACGGACGTTCACAAAGAACGTCCGTTTTGTCATGCCCAGAGAATCAGCAGCCCGAGGGAGAGCGCAAAGCTCACTGCCATGCTCACCGAACTGAGTGAGGCGATCATCGAATGTTTGCAGCCGCAGGCGAGGCCATAGGCGACGGAAAGTGTTGTGACGGGCGCGACCAGGCACAGGCACAATGTCTGCCGTGTGACGAGGTCGAACGGTGTCAGCAGGTATACCGCAGCCGCTGCGAGCAGGCAGAGCGCATAGCGGATGCCGAGAATGCGGAACACCTCGCGGATGTCCTCACGCGACAAATGCCATTCAAAAACCAGACCGAGTGTGAACATGGCGAGGAAGGTATTGCCCTGTCCGAACAGTGCGCACATGTCGAAAAATGCATCCGGCAGGCGGATGCCGGGCAGATAGAGCACAAGCATGATGAAGTATGCCAGAAACGGCGGGGAATGGAACAGCTTGCGTATCATATCGCGCAGGGATAAATGACCGTCACCGCCGGTCAGGGAAGCTGCGGCGGAATAAGTGATGCCTGTACCCATCGGATTGTTGCCTGCATCGAACATGCACAGGCACAGCGTCGCGGAAGCGGGCAGAAAGCCCTGTACAAACGGCAGGGCAAAGTTGCCGATATTGTAGGACGGGACATTGAGCACATACAGTGCGCGTGTGGCACCGTCGCGGCGCGCGGAGAGCAGCCAGCCCGCGGCAAGCAGAATCAGGTTGAAACCGAAGCCGATGACGAGCGCAAACAGCAGCGATGCGTCAAAGGAAAATGTGCGGAAGCCCGCGATCAACGCCATCGGCATGGTGATGTTGATGATGATTTTCATCAGGATCTGGCTGTCTTCCTGCTGCAACACATGGCTGGCTTTTGAAAAATAGCCGAGCGCAATCATCAGCACAAACGCCAGAGCCTTGAATAACACGGTTGACATGGGGAAGGGTCCTCCATAGGGGAAAGAATACATTTTTTATTGTACTGCGCAAATGAACGGGCGGCAAGGGGAATTTGTGGAAGTTTAGGCAGCATTGGCAGCTGACTTTGTAAAGGGATTGTGACATTTGCGCGTACAGGCTGTTCGTCTGCCGCCGGATGTGGTAGGATGGAGAAAAATATGGCAGGGAGGCGCAGACAGTTGGACAGGAACAGAATACGGTGGATTGCCGCAGCGGTGTTTGCCGTGCTGGCAGTGGGCATGCTGTATCGCTGCTGTGCAGAGCCGCGCTATACCGCGGAGGACTTCGATATTCCGACCTACCGCAGTGGACATGATGAGGACGGCGACGGCGTGGATGACCAGACCGATGTGCTGCAGGGTGCAAAGGATTATGTGAAAACAAAGCCGAAATATAAAAGCGAATATTATGAGGGCGGCTATCCGGATGACGGCTATGGCGTGTGCACGGACGTCGTGGGACAGGCCATGCGCGCGGCAGGCTATGACCTGCGCGAGCTGGTGGATGCGGATATCCGCAAAAACCCTGCGGTATATGGCATTGGCCGCCCGGATTCCAATATTGATTTCCGCCGCGTGCCCAATTTGAACGTGTATTTCCGGCGCACAGCCATTTCCCTGACGACGGATGTGTCTGATATTGCACAGTGGCAGGGTGGGGATATCGTCGTATTCCCGCGGCACATCGGGATTGTATCTGACCGGCGCAATGCGGATGGCGTGCCGTATGTCATCCACCATGCAAGCCCCGCACAGCGGCGGTATGAAGAGGATATCCTGTCAGGCCAGAATGAAGTCACAGGGCATTACCGGATCAGCTGACAGGAAAAAACTTCCGGATATACTGTTTTCCGCTTTCTCTCGATTTTTTATTGTGTTAAATCGGCAGAAATGATATAATAGCTTAAGAAAAAGCTCACGGGGCAGAAAAACAGCCCCGAAATCATCTGAAAGGGGCAATTTTTTATGCCGGGCAAAATTGTATTGGGCGCACAGTGGGGCGACGAAGGAAAGGGCAAGTATATTGACATCTTTGCTTCGCAGGCTGACCTTGTCGTGCGTTCTCAGGGCGGCAACAATGCTGGCCATACTGTCGTAGTCGGCGACGAATCATATAAATTACAGCTCATTCCGTCGGGCATTCTGTATCCGGACTGTGTCAACATCATCGGACCGGGTGTCGTTGTCAATCCGAAGTCCATTCTGGGCGAGATGGATGGCCTGAATGAGCGCGGTATTTCCACCGATAAGCTGTATATCGATGCACGTGCACACTGCATCCTGCCGTGGCATCTGGAGCTGGACGCGCTGAGCGAAAAGGCACGCGGCGGCGATGACATCGGCACCACGAAGAAGGGCATCGGCCCGACCTATATGGACAAGTCGGAGCGCATCGGCGTGCGCATGCACGACTTTGTCGATCCGGAGCGTTTTGAAGCGGTTATGACCGAGGCCTGCGAGCGCAAGAACAAGGTCATCACCGGTGTATATGGCGGCGAGCCGATTGACATCAAGGCTGTTCTCGAGGAGTACAGGGTCTATGCAGACCGCCTGAGAAGCCATGTCTGCGACACCTCCGTCCTGACCTACAATGCCATCAAGGAAGGCAAGGAGGTTCTGTTCGAGGGCGCACAGGGCACGCTGCTTGACCTCGACATGGGCACCTATCCGTATGTCACCTCGTCCCATCCGGTTTCCGGCGGCTGCTGTGTTGGCTCCGGTGTCGGCCCGACCGCAATCGATGAGATTGTCGGCATCTGCAAGAGCTACACCACCCGTGTCGGCAAGGGCCCGTTCCCGACCGAGCTGTTCGATGAGACCGGCGATTATATCCGCAATGCCGGCGGTGAATTCGGCACCGTTACCGGTCGTCCGAGACGTACCGGCTGGTTCGACGCAGTCATCGCGCGCTATGCAGTCCGTGTCAACGGCCTGACCGAGATGGTCATCAACAAGATTGACCCGCTGTGCGGCCTGCCGAAGCTGAAGGTCTGCGTTGCCTATGACTTCAAGGGCGAGCGCATCACTGAGTTCCCGGCAAACTTCGCGGATCTGGAGCACTGCACCCCGATCTATGAGGAATTCGACGGCTTCACCGAGGACATCACCAAGTGCAAGACATTTGACGAGCTTCCGGTCAATGTAAAGAATTACATCAAGGAGCTGGAGAAGATCATCGGCTGCCCGGTTCGCCTGCTCGGCGTAGGCCCCGGCCGCGACCAGGTCATTTCCATCGACAAGTAATTTTCGGAATATGCAGGCAGATGCAGTTGCATCTGCCTGTTTCTGTCTCTGCAATGAGTGGCCTGGGAGGACAGATGCAGCCGGATAAGACAGCGCAATCCGGAACGTGCGTTAAAAAACATAAAATCTTTGTCATTCATGCCTGAGTTATGGTATACTAAACAGGAGCTGAGCTGGAACGTACCGGCTCTGCTCTTTTTGTTTTTGTGAGTGAAAGGACGGAATTTTTTGTGAATCAGAATACTCCTGCGGGCGCTTCGGAGCAGTACCGCCGTATGACGGAAACGCCGGTGTCGCGCCTGATTTTAAAGCTCGGTGTGCCGACAACCATCAGCATGCTGGCGACCAGCATTTACAATATGGCGGACACCTATTTTGTCGGCACGCTCGGCACAAGTGCCAGCGGTGCAGTCGGTGTTGTCTTCGGCCTGATGGCAATTTTACAGGCAGTTGGCTTCATGTTCGGCCACGGTGCGGGCAGCATCCTCTCGCGCAAGCTGGGCGCGCGCGATGTGGAAAGCGCAACACGGGCAGCTTCCACCGGCTTTTTCTGGTCGCTGCTCTCCGGCATTGCCATTACAGTGTTCGGCCTGCTGTTCCTGACGCCGCTGATGCGGCTGCTCGGCAGTACGGAAACAATCCTACCGTATGCGCGCACCTATTCCACGTTTATCCTGCTCGCGGCGCCGGTGATGACCAGCAGCTTTGTGTTCAACAATATCCTGCGCTATGAAGGCCGCGCGATGTTTTCCATGATTGGCATGACCACCGGCGGCCTGCTCAATATTTTCGGTGACTGGCTGCTGATCCGGAAATTCCATATGGGCATTGAGGGCGCGGGCATTTCCACCGCGGTTTCCCAATGCATCGGTTTCTGCATCCTGCTCAGCCCGTTCCTGCGCGGCAAGACACAGAGCAAGCTGTCCCTGCGCGCGGCAAAGGATGGCATACAGATGCTTCCGGATGTATGCGCGACCGGCTTTCCGAGCCTGATGCGGCAGGGCCTGTCGAGTGTTTCCACCATGGTGCTCAACGGGCAGGCAGGCGTCTACGGCGACGCGGCAGTTTCCGCGATGACCATTGTCGCGCGCATCTGCTTCTTTGTGTTCGCCGTGGGCCTTGGCATCGGACAGGGCTTCCAGCCGGTCAGCGGCTTCAATTACGGCGCAAAGAAATATTCCCGTGTGCGGCGCGGCTTCTGGTTTACACTGGGCGTGGGGGAATGTGTCCTCGGTACGCTTGCTGTGGCCGGCATGCTGTTGTCATCGCATCTGATCGGATTTTTCCGCGATGATCCGGCAGTAATTGAAATCGGAACATTTGCCCTGCGCGTGCAGCTGGTTGCGCTGTTTTTCCAGCCGCTGGCGCTGTGTGCGAACATGCTGTTCCAGAGCATCGGCGCGAACAGGCAGGCGACCTTTATCGCGGTTCTGCGCAGCGGCGTGTATTTTATCCCGCTGCTTGTGATTCTGCCGCATTTTATCGGCCTGACCGGTGTACAGATTGCGCAGACGATTGCAGATATCCTGACCTTCCTCACGGCAGCACCGTTTGTCATCTGGTTTTTCCGCAGGCTGCCGGAGGACGGCAAGCCGCCGGTGATCGGGCGGACATAATTCAGGCAAAAAGGAGATTGTATATGCCACAGAAAAGCAGGCAGGTATGGGGTACGGTTTTGAATCTTCTGCTCATTGCCGCACTGCTCGCATTTATTTTCGCAAATTCACTGCTCGACCGCGCGCAGTCCTCGGAACAGAGTATGGACGTGCTCGCTGTTCTGTCCGGACTGCTGCAACGCGTATTCGGCTACAGCGGCCTGACGGAACATTTTGTGCGCAAGCTCGCGCATTTCTGCGAATTTGCCGCGCTCGGCTTTTTCACACAGCATTTATGGGCAGTGCGCCGCCGGGTCAACCCGCATTATGTGCTGCACGGCCTGTTCTTCGGACTGCTGTGCGCGGTGGCGGATGAAATGCTGCAGACACTGTCTGACCGCAGTGCACAGGTTTCGGATGTGGTGCTGGATTTTTCCGGCGCCATATGCGGCAGCATGGTTTTTCTGCTGCTGTATCTGCTGATTCACAGGCGCAGGCGTTGACATTTCACAGGAAATTTGTTACTCTGATTTTGTAACAGTAACAAAAAACGGAGGAGAACAACGTGGGAAGACCTGTCAAAAAAGTACACAAAAGCCAGCAGCAGCGCTTGCAGGAAGCCAAGGTGCGCCGTGAGGAGCAGCAGAAGAAGGAAGACCGCAATACCTATATCATGCTCGGCGTGATTGCTGCGATTTTTGTCGTTGCTGCACTGGTGCTGATTTTCTGATGCCGCAAATGCATGCCGCATCAATCTGGCACGGCAGGGGAGCATAGGGTTCCCTGTGCGGTGCCGGTTTGTATGAAACAGAAAAAGGGAGTGTGACGCATCACATGAAGAAGATCATTGAGGAATTCAAGGAATTTGCCCTGCGGGGCAATGTCATTGACCTGGCTGTCGGTGTCATCATCGGCGCCGCTTTTCAGAACATTGTCACGTCATTGACCGACGATATCATCTCGCCGCTCATCGGTCTGGTTGCCAAGACGGATTTTAAGGACATGGCGGCGACGGTCTTCGGCGTGTCCATCCGCTACGG
The DNA here is from genome assembly GCA_945486175.1 of uncultured Clostridia bacterium. Taxonomy (GTDB): domain Bacteria; phylum Bacillota; class Clostridia; order Oscillospirales; family Butyricicoccaceae; genus Butyricicoccus_A. The sequence goes on from CALYTA010000005.1 coordinate 12,444, forward strand.
CTCGTTTATCACGGCTGTCATCAATTTCTTTATCATGGCGGTTGTGCTGTTCACCATCATCAAGCTGATGAACAAGGCCGCAAGCCTCGGCAAAAAGCCGGAGGAACCGGCAGCCCCGACCACCAAAATCTGCCCGTTCTGCAAGTCGGAAATCGCCATCGAGGCGACCCGCTGCCCGCACTGCACTTCTGAACTCCCGGAAGCCGCAGAGTAATTACAAAGCTGTCCGCCCGGACTTTGTGCGTGTATCGCCGTGTCCGGGCGCTTTTTTTGCATTTTTCTGGTGGAAACCTTTCATTCAATGTTTGTTTACAAATTTCCTCTTGCATTTTTCTGCCATATGGTTTATGCTATATTAGCACTCGATAGTCGAGAGTGCTAACACCCGCGCGCAATCCGCGCGCTGAACGTGTATTTTTAATTACCGAAAGGATTGACATATTATGGCTAAACAGCAGTTCAAGGCAGAGTCCAAGCGCCTGCTCGACATGATGATTAACTCGATCTATACGCACAAGGAAATTTTCCTGCGCGAGCTGATCTCCAATGCGAGTGACGCGATTGACAAGCGCCATTTCCGTTCGCTGACCGATGCATCGCTTGTTCCGGAAAACGGCTATGAAATCCGCCTGACCGCGGACACCGATGCGCGCACGCTGACCATCTCGGACAACGGCATCGGCATGACGAAGGATGAGCTGGAAAACAATCTGGGCGTCATCGCACAGAGCGGTTCGCTGGCCTTCAAGAAGGAAAACCAGACCGATGACACCGATATCATCGGACAGTTCGGCGTTGGCTTCTATGCATCGTTCATGGTTGCATCCAATGTTCGCGTCATCTCGAAGGCGTGCGGTGAAACGCAGGCTTATGTCTGGGAGTCGGACGGTGCGGACGGCTATACGATTGAGCCGGGCGAGAAGGACAGCTTCGGCACCGATATCATCCTGACCATCAAGCCGAATCAGGAGAATGAGAACGGCGATGTCGAGGAAGGCTATGATGAGTTCCTCGAGACCTACCGCCTGGCGGGTCTGGTCCGCAAGTATTCCGATTACATCCGTTACCCGATCAAGATGCTCATGCCGCATTCCAAGGAGAAGCCGAAGCCGGAGGATGCACCGGAGGATTACCAGCCGGAGTATGAAACGGTCTATGAGGACGAGACGCTGAACTCGATG
>CALYTA010000006.1 GCA_945486175.1 uncultured Clostridia bacterium
GGGGTTTGAGCGATCCTGGATTGTCTCCCCAATTATACACGAATTTATCCTGTTTGTACAGCTTTCAGGGGGACTTTTATGTGGGAATTTGAGATCGTCCTTCGTTCGGTCCAGGATGTCCAGGAGTTCGTGGCGCTGGCCACCAAGAGAAGCTTCGCCGTCCAGATCAGCGACGGCCGCCACCGGGTCAACGGCAAGAGCTTCATGGAAATGTTCTGCCTGGACTTCACCCGGCCCCTGAAGGTCAGCGTCCGATGCGACGAGGTCCGGTTCGATGAATTCCGAGCCGACGCCCTGCGCTTTCTGGCCCAAACCTGAATATGGCTCTAGTAGCACCGTCCTGGGAATACTCGGGGCGGGTTTTTTAACCCTTTTTTCCGGGAAAACAGGGGAAAAATCCAAAAATACCAAGGAAATAACCAGAATCGTACAGGGCTAACAAGAATAGTGAGAAAATTTTTGTTGATTTCTGTTATTTTTTTTGCAAAATTCCTTGCGTTTATCGTTGGAATGCCGGTATAATGTAGGTTATAGGATTCCGCCCATTCAGAGGGTGGGCGGGATAGGCGGGATGGTCATGCCTGATTTGCGGGAGGAAGGCTGTTCCGCAGTAAATTTGTCTGCGGTGCGGCGGCAGGCCGCACAAAATGAACAGAGAGGTGAATCCATAATGGCGTACACGTTTCGTGGCGGTATCCATCCTGGAACCAAAAATGATCCGGGATTCAAATCCGCAACAAACACAAAGCCGATCGAAGTCCTGAAGGCACCGGACAAGGTCGTCCTTCCCGTTTCGATGCACATTGGCGCACCGGCAAAGCCGCTGGTGAAGAAGGGTGACATCGTCGACATGGGTCAGATGATCGCAGAGGCCGGCGGTTTTGTCAGCGCTCCGGTACATGCGTCGGTTTCCGGCAAGGTTGTCGACGTTGTCCCGATGCTGCACCAGAACGGTTCCAAGGTTCTGTCCATCGTCATTGAGAACGACCATGAGGACAGGCTGCACGAGTCGGTCAAGCCGAAGGACTTTGAATCGATGTCCAACGACGAGCGCATCCAGGCACTCTGGGATGCAGGCATTGTCGGCCACGGCGGCGCAACCTTCCCGACGCATGTCAAGATCAAGTCCGGTATCGGCAAGTGCGATACCATCCTGATCAACGGCGCGGAGTGTGAGCCGTACATCACGTCCGACCACCGTCTGCTGCTCGAGCGCCCGGAGGAGATTGTCGAGGGCGTCCGCTATCTGGTCAAGATCATGGGCGTCAAGCAGGCCTTCATCGGCATCGAGCTGAACAAGGAAGACACATTTGCAAAGATCGAGCAGCTGCTCGCTGGCGACCCGGTCATCAAGCTGGCTCCGCTGGAGTGCCGCTACCCGCAGGGCGCAGAAAAGCAGCTCATCAATGCCGTTACCGGCCGTGAGGTTCCGTCCGGCAAGCTGCCGGCAGACGCAGGCTGCGCGGTATTCAATGTAGACACCGCAGGTGCGGTTTACCGCTGCTTCGCCAAGGGCATGCCGGTTATCCGCCGCGTTGTCACTGTTTCCGGCTCCGCGATCAACGAGCCGAAGAACCTGGAAGCACGCACCGGTACCTGCATCACCGAGCTGATCGATGCATGCGGCGGCTTCAAGAGCGCACCGAACAAGCTGCTCGCCGGCGGCCCGATGATGGGCGTCGCGCAGTTTACCACCGATGTTCCGGTACTCAAGGGCACCAACGCATTCCTCGCGTTCTGTGAGGATGAGGACAAGCGCGTCGAGAACCCGACCTGCATCCGCTGCGGCCGTTGTGTCGGCGTCTGCCCGATGCACCTGACCCCGGTTTACATGAACATGTTCGCAGCCAGAAACGATCTCGAGGGCTGCGAGGAGTACGACGTACTCGACTGCATCGAGTGCGGCTCGTGCGCGTACGTATGTCCGGCACGCATCCCGCTGGTACAGCAGTTCCGCGTTGCGAAGATGCGCGTCCAGGAAAAGCGCAAGGCAGCAGCCGCTGCGGCGCAGAAGTAAGGAGGGTGGAACGAAATGTATGATTTCAGTAAAGTAGTAATTACATCCTCCCCGCATATTAAGAGCAAAGAGGATACCCAGTCGATTATGCTCGACGTGCTGATCGCCCTGATCCCGTCGCTGGCAGTTTCGACCTATATTTTCGGTTTCCGCGCGATTCTGATGACCGTGGTTTCCGTTGCAGCCTGCATGGTATTTGAGGCAATCTATGACAGGATTGTCGGCAAGCCGAACACGATCAAGGATCTGTCCGCTGCCGTTACCGGCGTGCTGCTGGCGTTTGTCTGCCCGGTTACGCTTCCGTACTGGATGCTGATTATCGGCGACGGCATCGCAATCATCGTTGCCAAGTGCCTGTTCGGCGGCCTCGGCAAGAACTTCATCAACCCGGCACTGGCCGGCCGTGCATTCCTGCTGGCTTCCTGGCCGGTAGCCATGACCACCTGGGTCAGAGCAAGATCCAGCGTCGGCCTGATCTCCAATTCCACCGAGGCGCTCGACGCGATGACCAGCGCAACCCCGCTCGCTATCATCAAGGGCACGGCGGAAGGCGAGCTGCCGAGCATTGCAAGCATGTTCCTCGGCTCGATTGGCGGTTCCATGGGTGAAGTCTCCGCGATCGCTCTGATTATCGGCGGCGTTTACCTGCTGGTTCGCAAGGTTATCACCATCCACATCCCGGCAGCTTACATCGGTACCGTTGCAGTCCTGACCTTCCTGTTCCCGCAGGGCGGCCTGGGCCATCTGGAATCCATGCTGTACAGCCTGTTCGGCGGCGGCCTGATGCTCGGTGCCTTCTTCATGGCGACCGACTACTCGACCTCCCCGGTATCCCGCAAGGGCCAGGTTGTCTTCGGCATCGGCTGCGGCCTGCTGACCGTCATGATCCGCTACTTCGGCGGTTATCCGGAAGGCGTCTGCTATTCCATCCTGCTGATGAACACCACCGTATGGCTGATCGACAAGTATACCCGCCCGACCAAGTTCGGCGCACCGGCAAAGCAGAAGAAGGAGGGCTAATCAATGGCTGGCAAGCAGAAGAATGAATTTGTACAGCTCGGCGGCGTCCTTTGTGCAATCACGCTGGTTGTTGCGCTGTGCCTCGGTGCAGTCAATGCAATCACCGTTGAGCCGATTGCCAAGCAGAACCAGATCAAGACGGAAAACGCACTGGCACAGGTCATGGATGCGGATTCCGAGCCGATTGAGGTTGCGGAAGGCACGACTGTCAAGACCGACAAGGGTACGGATGTCGAGATCGTTTCCGCTTACAAGATGACCAAGGACGGTCAGGATGCGGGCTACTGTGTTGAGGTTGCACCGACCGGCTTCGGCGGCGGCGTAGATACCATGGTCGGCATCAGTGCTGACGGCACGATCACCGGTATTTCCATTATTTCCGCATCTTCTGAGACCCCGGGTCTCGGCGCGAACAGCACCAAGCCGGAGTTCCAGGATCAGTTCGCAGGTCAGCCTGCTGACGGCACGGTTGCCGTTGAGAAGGACGGCGGTTCCATTGTTGCACTGACCGGCGCTACCATCACCTCCCGCGCAGTATCGGAAGGCGTCAACGCTGCCGCGAAGTTCGCTGCGGAACAGGGTTAAGGAGGCCATATCATGAGCTTTGGAAAAAATCTGAAAGAGGGTCTGTTTACCAATAACCCGGTACTCGTGCAGCTGATTGGCATGTGCCCGACACTGGCAACCACGACCTCAGTCATCAACGGCGTCGGCATGGGTCTTTCCGCTACCGCGGTACTGATCTGCTCGAACATCGTTATTTCCCTGCTGCGTAAGTTCATCCCGAACAAGGTTCGTATCGCAGCATACATCACCGTTATCGCAGGCTTCGTTACGATGATCGACCTGCTGCTTCAGGCGTTTATCCCGTCACTGTCCGCGTCGCTGGGTCTGTTCATCCCGCTGATCGTCGTTAACTGCATCATCCTCGGCCGCGCCGAGGCATTCGCGTCCAAGAATTCGGTCGGCGCATCCGCAGTCGATGGTCTGGTTATGGGCCTTGGCTTTACGTTCGCACTGGTTGTCATGTCTGTTGTCCGTGAGCTGCTGGGCGCAGGCACCATCGGCGGCGGTCTGATTACCGTATTCAGCCAGCCGGCCACCATTATGATCCTGCCGGCAGGCGGCTTCCTGACGCTTGGCTTCGTCATCGCTGTCATGCAGAAGCTGCTGAAGAAAGGAGAGTAATGTACAATGACATCCATTTTATCGATTTCTCTCAGCGCGATTCTGATTAACAACTTCATCATGTCCCAGTTCCTCGGCTGCTGCCCGTTCTTCGGCGTATCCAAGAAGGTTGACACCGCAGTCGGCATGGGCATGGCGGTCACCTTCGTCATGGGTCTGGCGTCTGCCGTTACGTGGCTGATTAACACCTTTGTCCTGGTTCCGCTGGGCCTGAATTATATGCAGACGGTTGCATTTATTCTGGTCATCGCAACGCTCGTACAGTTTGTTGAGATGTTCCTGATGAAGTCCATGCCGTCGCTGTATCAGGCGCTGGGCATTTTCCTCCCGCTGATTACCACCAACTGTGCGGTTCTGGGCGTTGCGCTGCAGAACGTACAGAATAGCTACAATTTCCTCGAATCCATCGTTTACGGCATCACCGGTGGCCTCGGCTTCACGCTGGCTATCGTGCTGTTCGCATCCATCCGCGAGCGTCTGGATGCATCCGCAGAGTGCCCGAAGTGCTTTGAGGGCTTCCCGATTGCCCTGATTTCCGCTTCTCTGATGGCGATGGCGTTCCTGGGCTTCAGCGGCATGAAGATCTGGTAAACCCGACGGTCAGAGAATAGGAGTTGAATCACAAATGATGAGTATTGTTTATGCAGTGCTGGTTCTGGGCGTCATGGGCTTGCTGTTCGGCCTGATCCTGGCATTCGCATCCAAAATCTTTGCCGTCGAGGTAGACGCGCGCATTCCGGCAGTACAGGAGTGCCTGCCGGGCGCAAACTGCGGCGGCTGCGGCTACGCAGGCTGTAACGGTCTGGCAACTGCCATCGTCGAGGGCAAGGCACCGGTTAACGGCTGCCCGGTCGGCGGCGCGGCAGCAGCGGAGAAGATTGCTGCTGTCCTGGGCGTTGAGGTCACCGAGTCTGAAAAGATGATCGCACATGTACACTGCTCCGGTACCTGCGAAAACGCAAAGAACCGTGCGCAGTATGAAGGCATTCAGGACTGCCTGGGCGCAATCCGCGTTGCAAACGGCTACAAGGAATGTGCCTTTGCCTGCCTCGGCCTCGGCACCTGTGAGAAGGCGTGCCCGTTCGGCGCAATCCATGTTGTCGACGGCGTTGCCAAGGTTGATGCTTCCAAGTGCACTGCATGCTCCAAGTGTATTGCTGCATGCCCGAAGCACATCATCTCCCTCGTTCCGGAGAAGAATGCAGTCCGCGTAGACTGCTCTTCCAAGGCAAAGGGCAAGGAAGTTATGGACGCATGCTCGGTCGGCTGTATCGGCTGCGGCCTGTGTGAGAAGACCTGTAAGCTCGATGCCATCCATATGGAGGGCAACATCCCGGTTATCGATTACGACAAGTGTAAGGGCTGCCAGATGTGTGCAAAGGCCTGCCCGCGCCACATCATCGAGCCGTGGAACACCCCGGAGAAGGTCAAGGAGCTGCAGGAGCTCAAGGCAAAGCAGGCAGCTGCGAAGAAGGCTGCCATGGAAAAGGCTGCCGCTGCCAAGAAGGCACAGGAAGCTGCTTCCGCTCCGGCAGACAAGTAAAACCTGTCAGCCAAACGAAATTCTGAGTATTTTTTAATGAGGAGACGCCCATGAACAGCAATCACAACCCCAATCAATCCCGCATCCGCCGCACGGTGGCCGCTGTCTTGATTGTGGCGGTGCTGGTTGCTGCCGTGGGCGTCTTTCTTGTCGCACGGTGCCTGTCGTTCGATGAGAACGGCGCACATGTCATCGACCGGTACGGCGTGCTGGCACAGGAGGCACAGCAGCTGGAGGGCGAAGGCAATGCGGAACCGGAGCAGCCGCAGGAGGAGGCTCCTGTGGAGCAGCCGGAGCCTGAGCCGGAGGAACCCGACAGCCGCATTGTCATGCTGGCGGCGGGTGCGGTCGCGGAGGAACAGGATCGCATTCTGGAGCTGGCGGAGAACGGTGCGCTCGATACCGTTGTCGTCAACATCAAGGATGGCGAGGGCAACCTGAATATTTCCGTCGATACCCGCGAGATCGATGAGGTGGAATATCTTGTCGACAGCGGCGCGGATGCGCTGGAGGAGACCATTGCCGCATTGAAGGATGCCGGCGTGCATGTTATCGGGCGCATTTACTGCCTGCACGATGCACAGGCGACCAAATATAATTCCGATCTCGCGATTCAGTTTGAACGCGGCGGCACGTGGCTGGACTACGACAACACGCGCTGGCTCGATCCGACCAATGATGACACAGTGGAATACCTGTGTGACATCGCGGAGAGTGCAGTGGAGGTGGGCTGTGACGAGCTGATGCTCGCCGATTTCACGTTCCCGCCCCGCGGGCATCTCGACCGCGCGGAATTTGACCGCTATCCGGACGATCAGGCATCCGTTTTGCTGGATGCGCTGGAAGAAATCCAGCATGCTGCAGGTGATGCAGCGGTCAGCCTGACGGCGGACTCGCTGTCCGATCTGACTGATCTCTCGGCAAACGGCGAGGAGGACGGTATCCCGGTCGGCGATGCCGGCGCACTGCTGGAGGCGGCAGACCGGCTGTTTGTCCCGGTAAACAGTGCCGATGAGGCGGAAACCCTGCTGGAAACGGTTCAGGAGCTGTCGGAGACTGCGGTTGTTGTCCCGGTGTTCCGCAGCAGTGATGCATGGCTGGCATATGACGGCGATGCAGTGCTGGACGGTACAGCCGACAGCGAAGGCGCACTCGCTGCGGTGGAAAAACGTCTGTCCGGTTCCTATGACAATTCTGACGAATACAGTCAGGAGGACGATTCGGACGGGTACGACGATTCCGACGAAGAAGAATAATGTGCAAGCCTCCCTCAAGCGGGAGGTTTTTTGCACATAGAATACACAGATTTCCGGCTGGCACGCAGGTGTGGGCCGGATTTTTTGTGCCGATTTTCCCTCGTTTACAAAAAAGTGATGAATTGCGCCATAAAATGCCGTATAATAAAAGGCGAACCATGCAGTTACGAAGAGGAGGAGCGGGCATGAGCAAGAAAATTCTGATCGTAGAGGACGATGGCAACATCCGTGAGCTTCTGCGTTTGTACCTCGAACGCGAGGGATATGAAATTACCGAGGCGGAAAATGGCGAGGAGGGCGTTGCACAGTGGCGCAAGGTCAATCCGGATATGATTCTGCTGGATGTCATGATGCCGGTCATGGACGGCTGGGAGGTCTGTAAAATCATCCGCGCCGAGAGCAAGGTGCCGATTATCATCCTGACCGCCAAGGGCGAGACCTTCGACAAGGTCAACGGCCTGGAAATGGGCGCCGATGATTACATTGTCAAGCCGCTGGAGATGCGCGAGGTTGTCGCGCGCGTGCGCGCGGTATTCCGCCGCTTTGCACCGGAGGACAGCGGCAAAATCTCATTTGACAAGCTCACCATAGACAAGCAGGCATATGACCTGATTATCGACGGCAAGCGCGTCGATGCGCCGCCGAAGGAAATCGAACTGCTGTATTTCCTCGCGTCCAGCCCGAACCGCGTGTTTACGCGCGCACAGCTGCTGGACGATGTCTGGGGCTTTGATTATTTCGGCGATACCCGCACGGTTGATGTCCATGTCAAGCGCCTGCGCGAAAAGCTCGAAGGCGTCAGCGACAAGTGGGAGCTGAAAACCGTCTGGGGCGTCGGCTATAAATTTGAAACCAGGGATTGATTCATGAGAAATATTTTTGTCAAGAACTATATGGCGTTCGCACTGCTGATCCTCATCAGCTTTACCTTTGCGGGCGGCGTGTTCATGGCGCAGGTCAGCCGCTATTCCGTGCAGGAAAAGCAGGAGCAGCTGGAGACAACCGTCAGCTATGTCGACGCGATTGTCGAAAACAACTCTGTCCTGCTGCAGACGCAGGATAATACATTCCTCAAGACCTATCTGGACCAGCAGGCGGCAGTCAGCGGCTGCACGATCCTGCTGACCGATCCACAGGGCAAAGTGCTGATCTGCTCGCTGCCGAAGAATGATGGCATTGAAAAAGACCAGATTCAGGGTACCGTCAGCGCAAAGCTGGTTCAGTCCATCCGGGACAAGGGCTCTTATTTCGGGCTGGGCAATGTCAGCGGCCTGTTTTCGGAAAACTATTTTATTGCGGGTGCAAACTGTGTGGATGAGACCGGGCAGACAGCTGCACTGGTCATCGCGGCAATTCCGTCCGCTTCGACCACCGGACTGATGCACACCATCATGCGCAGCTATCTGTTCATCGTCGCCATCACGCTGGTGCTGACGCTGATTATCAGCTGGTTCCTGTCGGATATGCTGACGCGGCCGCTCAAGGGACTGGTTTCCGCGGCGAAAAAGTTCGGGCACGGCGAATTTGACGTGCGCGTTTCGGAGAACAACAACTGCGATGAAATCGATGAGCTGGCAATCAGCTTCAACAACATGGCAACCTCGCTGCAGCAGCAGGAGGAGCTGAGCCGCGGCTTTGTCGCGAATGTCTCGCATGAGCTGAAAACCCCGATGACATCCATCCGCGGCTTTGTCGACGGCATGCTGGACGGTACGATTCCGCAGGAGCGCCATCCACAGTACCTGCGCATCATCTCGGAGGAGGTTGACCGCCTGTCGCGCCTTGTCATGCGCATGCTGGACGCGGCGAAAATCCAGGCGGGTGAGCTGATTATCACGCCGGCACCGTTCGACCTGACGGAAATGGCGGCGCGTGTGCTCATCAGCTTTGAAAAGCAGATCAATGACAAACAGCTGGAAATGGATGTCGATCTGCAGGACAGCCTGATTGTCAACGGTGACAGCGACCATATTTACCGCGTCATTTACAACCTTGTGGACAATGCGGTCAAGTTCGTCAATGACGGCGGCACGCTGACCATCCGCGCGGAGGAGGAGGGCACAATGAGCCTGTTCTCGATCCGCAATACAGGTTCTGAAATCCCGGCGGAGGATCTGCCGCATGTCTTTGACCGTTTTTACAAGGTCGACCGCAGCCGCAGCCGTGACCGCACGGGCGCAGGCCTCGGACTGTATATCGTCAAATCCATCATCAATCTGCACGGCGGTGAAATTTCCGTGCGCTCGGCGAACGGAGAGACTGAGTTTGCGTTCACCGTCCCGCTCGCACAGAAACCGTCCGGCGGGAATGAAGCACGCCAGCTGACACAAAAATAACACAGAAAACGCCTCTGCAGGCCATGCAGAGGCGTCTGTTTTGCATGACGGCCCGGATTCACAAAATCTTAACATTGGCGACAACGAAAGATCATATTCCCCGCGTACAATAGAAGCATAACAAAGGAGGCTACGCTTATGGATGAGTTTAATCGGAATAATGAATACGAAGATTCCCAGACCACTCCGTTCCAGACGCCGGTACGCGGCGCGGACGAGCAGCCGGGAAGTGCATATCACAATACAGGCAGCTATCAGTCTTATAGCTATGGCAGCGATTCGTCTGCCGGCAGCACGGGCGGCAGCACACCACCCCCCGACGGCCCAACCGGCCCTTCCGCCTATGAGCAGTGGAGCGGCGGACAGAAGCCGAATAAAAATAAGAAGCCGCGCGGGAAATTCCCGTGGAAGCCGGTACTTGCGGGCGTTGTCATTGCAGTGGTGGCGTTTGGCGGCGGCATGCTTGCGGGCGGCGGCATTGACCTGAACGGCCTGACGGCGGACAGCCCAAGCAGCACGGTGGAAAGCGGCAGCGGCCTGCCGGAGGATTCCACAAAGATGCAGGTCAGCGGTACATCCAATGCGGGCAGCGATGACGCGGCGAGCTATTCCGGTGTATATGAAAAGGTCACCCCGTCCATCGTGTCCATTGTTGTCGATGACATCCAGATGGGCAGTGAGTCATCCGGCTCCGGCGTCATCATGAGTGAAGACGGCTATATCATCACAAACAACCATGTCGTGGAGGACGGCGATAAAATTACCGTCGTTATGAACGATTCCACTACCTATGAGGCGGAGCTGATCGGCACGGATGAACAGACCGACCTGGCTGTGATTAAGATCGATGCAACCGGCCTGACCGCCGCGGAATTCGGCAATTCGGATGACGTCAGGGTTGGTGACCGCGCGTTCGCCATCGGTTCGCCCGGCGGCGTGGAATTCCAGAACAGCTTTACCGGCGGCTTTATCTCCGCCATCAACCGCAATGTCACGATCAATGACCGCGAAATGACGCTCATTCAGACAGATACCGCGATCAATCCGGGCAACTCCGGCGGTGCGCTCATCAATACGAACGGGCAGGTCATCGGCATTACCTCTTCCAAGCTGAGCGCGACCAGCGCGGACAGCGCTTCGATTGAAGGCATGGGCTTTGCCATTCCGACCAACACGGTCAAGGAAGTCGTCGACCAGCTCATTGCCTATGGCCATGTCACCGGCCGTCCCGCGATCGGCATCAGCGGCTATGACATCGATGAAATGCGCGCAGCTTATTACAAAATCCCGCAGGGCGTCATGGTCACCAGTGTCGATACCGCGTCCGATGCCTATCAGCAGGGCGTCAAGGAGGGCGATATCATCACCGGCGTAAACGGCGAGGAAATCACCTGCATGAGCGAGATCAACTCGATCAAGAACAACATGAAGGCAGGCGACTCGATGGAGCTGACGATCTACCGCTCCGGCAAGACGCTCACCATCCGGATTACGCTGGTCGATCAGGCGGATCTGGCAGGCACCTCTGCGACGCAGCAGGATTCGTCGCAGGACGGGCAGACCAGTCCATACGGCCGCTATGGCTATACCATTCCGTAACTTCCATATGACAGCAAATATGCTCCCTCTGTGTGCAGGCAGCCGCAGGGGGAGCATTTCTGTGTTCGTGTTTCTTTTGTAACAAAAGTGTTGGTCAAACGCCCAAACAGGCGGGAAAATTCCGCAATTTTCGCGCAAAATACGGTTTTTCTGCCACTCTGCCCTTGAAAAGGGAGGGGAAAAACGGTATGATAGTATTAAATATGCTATTCGTAAAAATTTGACGACTATACTATGTTTTTTCGAGGTGCAACATGGCAGTATTAAGATGCTATACTGAAAAACGCAGCGGATTCGACAGCGCATCGCAGTCGCTGTGCAGCAGCATGCGCGAGCTGCTGGAGATTCCGGCGCTCACCTATGTGCGCGAGCTGTGCCGATACGATGTCGAGGGCATTGACGCGGAGGTCTATGCGAAGGCGAAGAACATTGTGTTCTCCGAGCCGATGGTGGATGACTGCTATGATGAGCAGTTCCCGATGCCGGAAGGCGATTACCGCATTCTCGCGGTCGAGCCGCTGCCGGGCCAGTATGACCAGCGCTCGGATTCGTGCGCACAGTGCATTCAGCTGATGACGCAGGGCGAACGCCCGAAGGTCGCGGCGGCACATATCTATGTGCTCGGCGGCAAGCTGACGGACGCGGAGCTGGATAAAATCCGCGGCTATCTCATCAACCCGGTCGACTCCCGCGAGGCGTCTGCGGACAAGCCGGAAACCCTTGAGGCAAATTATGCCATTCCGACCACGGTCGACACCGTCGAGGGCTTTATCTCGATGGACACTGCGGCGCTGGAGGACATGCGCACCAGTCTCGGCCTGGCGATGGAGCTGGACGACCTGCAGTTCCTCCAGAGCTATTTTGCGGGCGAGGAAAAGCGCGACCCGACCATCACCGAGGTGCGCATGATCGACACCTACTGGTCTGACCACTGCCGTCACACCACCTTCCTGACTGAGATCGACAACAGCATCATCGATGACCAGATGGTCAAGGATGCATTTGACCGCTATCTGGCGGGCCGCCGTGAGGTCTATGGCGAGGAGAAGGCGGCAAAGCGCCCGATCACGCTGATGGATGTCGGCACCGCTGCCGGCAAGGTGCTCAAGAAGCGCGGCAATCTGGCAAACCTCGACGAGAGCGAAGAGATCAATGCGTGCTCTATCCGCATCCAGGCAACCGTAGACGGCAAGAAAGAGCCGTGGCTGCTGATGTTCAAGAACGAGACGCACAACCATCCGACCGAGATCGAGCCGTTCGGCGGCGCGGCGACCTGCCTCGGCGGCGCCATCCGTGACCCGCTGTCCGGCAGAAGCTATGTCTATCAGGCGATGCGTGTCACCGGTGCGGGCGATCCGACGGTACCGCTGAATGAGACGCTGGAGCACAAGCTGCCGCAGCGCAAGCTGTGTACGACCGCAGCGGGCGGTTATTCGTCCTACGGCAACCAGATCGGCCTTTCCACCGGCCTTGTCCATGAAATCTACCATCCGGGCTACGTCGCAAAGCGCATGGAAATCGGCGCGGTTGTCGGCGCGGCTCCGATTGAAAATGTGATCCGTGAGGTTCCGGATCCGGGCGATATTGTCATTCTGCTCGGCGGACGCACCGGCCGCGACGGCTGCGGCGGCGCAACCGGTTCCTCCAAGAGCCATACCACGGAATCTCTGGAAACCTGCGGCGCAGAAGTACAGAAGGGCAATCCGCCGGAGGAGCGCAAGATTCAGCGCCTGTTCCGCAATCCGGAGGTCACCCGCATGATCCGCCGCTGCAACGACTTCGGCGCGGGCGGCGTATCTGTCGCCATCGGCGAGCTGGCAGACGGTCTGGATATCGACCTGAACGCCGTACCGAAGAAGTATGACGGTCTGGACGGCACCGAGCTGGCAATTTCCGAGTCCCAGGAGCGTATGGCAGTTGTCGTCGCGGCGGAGAACGTCGAGAAGTTCATCAAGATGGCAAATGAGGAAAACATCGAGGCAACTGTCGTTGCAACGGTCACCGACACCAACCGCCTGCGCATGACATGGAACGGCAAGACGATTGTCGATGTCTCCCGCGACTTCCTCAACACCAACGGTGCATCCAAGCATGCGGACGCACACGTTTCCCAGCTGCCCGTTCCGAGCATTGAATGCCCGGCACAGGGTGCAAACCTGAAGGAAAAGATGCTGAATATGGCATCTACACTGAATATCTGCCTCGAGCGCGGCCTGACCGAGCGCTTTGACGGCTCCATCGGTGCAAGCTCCGTCTTCATGCCGTATGGCGGCAAGAACCAGCTGACCCCGACACAGGTCATGGCGGCAACGCTGCCGACCGCAGGCCAGTGCTCCACCGCTTCCGTCATGGGCTTCGGCTTCGACCCGTATTTCATGGAGCAGAATCCGTTCCTCGGCGCGTCCTGCGCAGTCATCGAATCGATGGCGCGTCTGGTTGCCGCAGGCTGTGATTACCGCACCGCTTACCTGACCTTCCAGGAGTATTTTGAACACCTCAACCGCGATCCGGAGAAGTTCGGCACACCGCTTGCCGCCCTGCTCGGCGCATATGACGCACAGGAAGCACTGGGCCGCGCAGCCATCGGCGGCAAGGACTCCATGTCCGGTACCTACGATGACATGCACGTACCGCCCACGCTGGTTTCGTTTGCAATTGCG
>CALYTA010000007.1 GCA_945486175.1 uncultured Clostridia bacterium
TGCCCGCGCAATCAACCGCGTCATTGACGAGCATGCACCGACCTCCGATGAAATGACCGCTGCTTCTCTGATGCGCGGCATGACTGTCGACGAAATGAAGCTCGCCGGGGCCCGCGCAAAAGAAGAGCAGACCGAGCGTCTGAATGGCGAACCGCAGGCCAGCGAAGCAGATGCCCATCCGGAGCTTCCGACTGCCGCTGACGTCGCGCAGGCAATCAACCAGATGATTGATGAGCACATTCCAACCGCAGAGGAAATGACTGCCGCTTCCATGATACGCGGCATGACTGTCGACGAAATGAAGCTCGCGGAAGAGCTTGCAAACAAAGATTAACCCTTCTAATCTCTATAATGAAGCCGGCTCCGCCGAACGCGCCTGCGTTTCGGCGGAGCTATTTTTGTGCCGCTTTGGCACATACACGCGGAAAGAAACTCCCTCCGCCGCACCGTCTCCCTCAGGAGACGGGCTGGACAGAGGGAGCTTATTCATCTGGATACCTTTTGGTGTATCCCGCCATTTCTGCGGCGGTGGGGCGGACTGACGGACGTGTTTGTCCGACATGTCCGCTGTGCGCGGGAGCGCACCGGAAAGGTTTTCTTTTGCCTACTTTTCTTTTCCTCAAAAAGAAAAGTACGGGATTACTTGACGATTTCCTTTGCAGCAGCAGAGTACTTCTCGACCTTTGCGTCGACTTCTTCCTTGCTCGCGCCGTTTGCCATGATGTAAACCTTGACCTTCGGCTCGGTGCCGGACGGACGGATGATAAAGCTGGTGCCGTCAGACAGATCGTAATACAGTACGTTCTGGCCCTTCAGCTCAACCTCGGTGGTCTCGCCGGTTGCCAGATCGGTCTGGATACCGGTCTGCAGATCGCGTACATCCTTGACTGCGGTGCCGCCAACTTCCTTGAGCGGGGACTCACGCAGTTCCTTCATCAGCTCTGCCATACGGGTCAGGCCGGAAACGCCCGGCATAACGATGGACAGGGTTTCCTCTGCATAGTAGCCATAACGCTTGTACATATCCTGCATTGCATCGTACAGGGTCATGCCCTTGGTGCGGTAATATGCAGCCATTTCCGCAATCAGCATGGAAGCAATCACTGCATCCTTGTCGCGTGCATGGTCGCCGCACAGGTAGCCATAGGACTCCTCAAATGCGAACAGGTACTGATGCGAACCGGTTTCCTCGAACTGCTTGATCTTCTCAGCGAGGAACTTGAAGCCGGTAAAGGTATCAAAGCATTCTACACCGTTGTCATTGGCAACCTTGCGTGCCATTTCCGTCGATACAACAGACTTGAGCACTGCCGGATGCGGCGGCATGGTGTTGGTCAGCTTCTTCGCGGTGATAATGTAATCGATCAGCAGAACGCCCATCTGGTTGCCGCTCAGGGTGACATATTCACCCGTGCTGCTCTTCAGGACGGTGCCGCAGCGGTCGGAATCCGGGTCGGTGCCGATAATCAGGTCAACACCCTGCTGCTTTGCCATCTCGATTGCAATGTTAAAGCCTTCCTTGTTCTCCGGGTTCGGGCTCTTGACGGTCGGGAAGTTGCCGTCGATGACCATCTGCTCCGGTACACAGATAACATTCTTATAGCCGATGCGCTTCAGGATTTCTGGTACCAGCTTGTAGCCTGCGCCGTGGAACGGGGTGTAGATGATCTTGAAATCATCCGCAACCTGTGCGATGCAATCCGGATTGATGCACATCTTCTGAATCTGACGCAGATAAATCTCGTCGGATTCCGGTCCGATAATCTTAATCAGGCCCTTGTCGACTGCTTCCTGATGGTCCATGGTCTTGACCTCAGTGAACATATCGAGCGCGCCCATTTCCTTTGCAACAACGTCAGCTTCCTTCGGCGGGAGCTGTGCGCCGTCTTCCCAGTAAACCTTATAGCCATTGTATTCCTTCGGGTTATGGGAAGCGGTAATCATAACGCCTGCCAGCGTACCATAGGTGCGGACGGTGAACGACAGCACCGGAACCGGGCGCAGGGATTCCCATTCAATGACATTGATGCCGTTTGCAGCCAGGATGCTTGCTGCCAGATGGGAGAACTCGTCCGACTGAATACGGCTGTCGCATGCGATAGCAACACCGCGCTGCATCGCGCGCGGGCCATACTGCTTAATCAGGTTTGCAAGGCCCTGGGTAGCTGCGCCGACCGTAAAGCGGTTCATCTTATACAGGCCGACACCCAGCGTTCCGCGCAGACCCGCAGTGCCAAAGGAAAGCGGCGCAAAAAAGCGTTCTTCAATTTCCTTTTCATCGCCTTCGATGGCTGCCAGCTCAGCATGCTCCGCCTCGGTCAGTGCCGGGGAGTCCATCCACTTGCGATATTCTTCCATATAGCCCATTTCAAACACCTCATATTTCTTCATTTTATTGGAGTGGGGTTTTGATCCATCCAATGATGGATATCAATTTTCTCTAGGAAAATTATACAGCATTTCCCCGCAGATTTGAAGGACAATTTGTGGAAATGATGAAGTATTTTTTTCATAAATCGCAAGATGCACAAATTTCACATTGTCTTTTTTACACTTCCGGCAAATTTGTCATCAATTCGACCGCCGTGTCGTGTCCATATATATCCGGGAATGCGGCATACGGCTGACGGGAAGGTGCAAAAAACAGCATCGGCAGATCCCGGTTTCCGGATCTGCCGATGCTTTGTTATGTGTCCTTATCATACTGCGGAGACTTTATTCTTCCACAGATTCCTTTTCCGGTTCGAGCACTGCGGCACAGCGCCCCAGCATGCCGGACAGCGCTGCCAGCACCGTGCCAAAGTTGGCAATCGGCACGCCCGCCTCACGGCAGATCGCTACGCGCGCCTGTACCGCGCGCTGGGTCATCGAGCAGCCGGAACAGTGAATGACGAGATCATACTTCTCAATTTCATCCGGCAGGTCAAGGCCAAACGAATAATCAATGCGCAGCTCCTCGCCCGCCAGCCTGCGCAGGGCGCGCGGAATCTTGACGCGGCCAATGTCGCGGTGCATGCTGCTGTGCATGCAGCCCTCTGCGATGAGCACGCGGCTGTCCTTATTCAGCGCCGCAATTGCCTGCGTGCCCTCAATAAAGGTATCCAGTTCGCCGCTCTGCAGGCCGTACAGAAGCGAATATGACGTCAGCGGGATGCTCTCCGGCACGATATCGCGCACCATGCCGAACGAACGCGCATATGCAATGACCAGATCGATGCGCGGCATCTCCTGCAGCGTCGCCTCAAGATGATTCTCTTCGACGGCGACAACACGCGCGCCGCGGTGAATCAGCTGGGTGAGCATCTGATGCTCATTGCGGATCGGGCCGCCGCCGGACGGCGCCATGAGCAGCAGGACATAATCGCCCGGCTTGACCAGGCCCTCCGGGATGAGCGGAGCCTCTTTCACGTTGATGGCACGCACCATCTGGGACAGGCGTGCGCGCAGCAGGGAGATCGAACCCGGTGTCTGGGTGGAAATGAAAATAGCATCCGGGAACTCGGTTTTCAGCTCCGCGATGGTGCCTGCATATGCCTCATCGCAGTGGTTGAACACCAACAAGTACGGGATCATGTTGCGCTCCAGCCATTCGTGGTCGCGCGTATACGCCTCCCGGTCAAATTCCTGCATATTGATGACATAAATCGCGATGTCCGCACGGCGGATAATGTTCAGCGTGCGGCGCACCTGCTCGTCGCCCAGTTCGGATGTGTCGTTCAGGCCCGCTGTGTCGATCAGCGTTGCATTGCCCGCGCGGCCGAGCTTGCACAGGCCGACCACCGGGTTGTATTTGGATGTGCCGGTGCTGATCGATACCTCACCGGTCAGCTGATGAAAAATACTGGTTTTGCCGCTGCCGGTCTTGCCGAACAGCACGATATGGCGGTTATTGCCGTCTAAAACGGCGGAGTTCTTATTCTGCTTCATTGCTGCCTATCCTCCCGTCCGGGAGCGCCTCCTTCTGAAAGCTGGACTGTCCATACAGCTTTATTGTACTAAAGATACTTCTCATTATAGCATGAAAATCTGAAATGTACAGCATACCGGATCGGTTTTCAGGCAAAAAAAGACTTTCATTTTCCGGCACCGCTACACGGAAGGAGAATGCCGCTTCATCCGCGGGAGTAAGCATTCGGAAACGATTACCAGCGCGCCTTCTTTTCCTCATAGGCAAGCGCAATGCCGCCCGGGCCGATATAGGTTCCGATGACTGCGCCGATTTCCACCGACGTAATTTCAATGTCGCTGATGTGTGTCTGAAGCATCTGGCTGATGGCCTTGACGCGCTCAGGCGCACAGGAGGAAATGACAGTGACATGGTGCAGGTCGGCGGCATTGTTCAAAAAGCCGTCCACGAGCTTTTTGCAGCCCGCCTGTACGCCGCGCACCTTGTCGATGCTTGCCGCCTCGCCCTCCGACAGTGTCATCAGCGGCTTGATGCCCATCAGCTTGCCCGCCAGCGCGGTCACGCTGCCGATACGTCCGCCCTTGCGCAGATATTCCAGACTGTCGATGATAAAATAGATACCGACATGGCTCTGCAGGTATGTCATGCGCACCAGAATTTCCTGTACTGATTTGCCCTCCTTCGCCATGCGAGCCGCCTCGACGGCAAACAGCGCAACGGCAGCGGATGCATTGAGTGAATCGATCAGGTGGATGTGCGGCCGGAAGCCGTCCTCGCGCAGCATGCGGCGCGCCATGGAAGCGCCGCCGATGGAACCGGACAGCTTGGACGATACGGTGATACAAATGATATCGTCACAGTCTTCATGCCTGCGGAATTCCTCCATCCAGTCATCCAGCGTCGGCTGGCTGGTCTTGGGCAGCGTCTTGCTCTCCGCGAGCTTTTTAAAAAACTGCTCACCGCTCAGGTCGACGCCGTCGCGGTATGTCGTGCCGTCTTCAAAGGTCACACCCAGCGGGATGACGGAAAAGCCCGCCTTTTTTGCGCGTTTCGGCGTGTAATCACAGCTGGAATCCGCAATGACTGCTATTTTGCCCATAGTGCATTCCTCTTTTCTTTCATAATATCCCGTGCGCTTCAGAATGTGCCGAGGAAATCCTCAATCTTCTGCAGTGCACTGCCCAGCACGCGCTGCTCGTCGTCAGTCAGCCCGGACAGCGCGGAATCAATCAGGTCGTTGTGAAACTGCTGGTGATAATGATACGCCGCCCAGCCCTTCGGCGTCAGCGAAACAAGCACCACGCGCCGGTCATGCTTGGCGCGCACGCGCTCGATCATCCCTTTTTTCTCCAGCCGTTCACATGCGATGGTCAGCGTCGCCAGCGTGATATCCAGCGCGCGTGCAATGTCCGACATGCGGGCGCATTCCATATCCCCGATTTTTTCGAGGATGTGAATTTCCGCAATCGTTACCTCATCGTTCAGTCCAGCGGCAAGGGCGCGCTGTTCAATCTTATTGATTCGTCCGAAAATTTCCACTAGGAACGTATTGACCTGCTCATGGACAGACATGCCCCGTCACCTCCTTCGGATAATTAAGTAAACTAATTAAATTACCTTCAGTGTACCACGCGCCGCGGCGAATGGCAAGCAAAACCGGTGTTTTTGCTCTCATTTTTTTGCAGAACAGCCGGAAAACGTAAAATATATGCAAAAACTCCCTGCATCCGGGCGGATGCAGGGAGTGGCACTCAATCCTTCTTTTCGGGTGCGCCGGACGGCTTGCCATCCCCGTTCTGCGGACGGCGGCGCGGACGGCGGCGGCGCGGCTGGCGGTGCGCGTCGACAAATTCTCCGCTGCCCTCTGCCGGGCGGCGCTCCTGACGCGGGCGCTCCGGCTTTTCGCCGTTTTTCTCACCGTTCTTCTCATTATTGCCGCGGCGGTTTTCACGGCGCGGCGGATTGTTCTCCCCGTCACGCTTCTGTTCCCCGTTCTGCGGGCGGCGGCGTCGGCGCGGACGGTCAGAACGGCGGCGTTCGCGCTGCTGCTTGTCACCGGACAGCTCATGGCTCTCTTTTTCCGGTGCGGCAGCATCCGTCTGCTCCTCCTGTACCAGCTTTTCAGGCTGCGGTACCGGAGGCTGTTCCAATACCGGCTGCTCCACAGCAGGCTGCTCGACAACAGGTTTTTCCACTTCCGGTTTCTCGGCAGCCGGCTTTGCCGCAGGTTCTGCCGCCTTCGAAGCATGTGACGGGCGGCGCTGTTTGCGGGCTGCCTGCAAAATCTGGCATTCCTGGCACTTGTAGCAGTGCGGCGTGCCCGGGTCATCGTCCAGCACGACAGTGCATGTGCCGCGCAGCAGCGAAGCATCGGTGACAACGCCGGGGCCATCCGGCGTCTGTACCGTGGAATCCGGCCGCGGCGTGACGCGGCTCAGCTCCTCATACGCTTCCTGCTCATACTTGAGGCAGCACATCAGGCGGCCGCACGTGCCGGAAATCTTCGTCGGGTTGAGCGACAGGTTCTGCTGCTTCGCCATGTTGATGGATACCGGCTGGAAATCGTCGAGGAATGACGCACAGCACAGCGGACGGCCGCAGATTCCCAGGCCGCCGAGCACCTTTGCCTCATCGCGCACGCCGATCTGGCGCAGCTCGATGCGGGTGCGGAAAACGGAAGCCAGGTCCTTGACCAGCTCGCGGAAATCGACGCGCCCGTCGGCGGTGAAGTAAAACAGCACCTTGTTGAGGTCAAAGGTATATTCGACCGACACCAGCTTCATATCCAGCTTGTGCTCGGCAATTTTCTGTTCGCAGATGCGGAAGGCTTCCTTCGCGCGCTTCTGGTTGGTTTCAACGACCTTGGCATCCGACGGGGTTGCCACGCGGATGAGCTTTTTGAGCGGCTTGACCACTTCACCCTCCGAGACATCGCGGTTTGCCAGCGCGACCTCGCCGTATTCGACGCCGCGCGCGGTCTCTACAATGACATTCTGACCGACCTCGACCTGTATGCCGCACGGGTCAAAATAATATACTTTTCCGACTTTTTTGAATCGGACACCGATAATCTGAGCCAAATTTGTTCCTCCTGTTTATGAGAAAAACGCTTATGCGTTTGCAAGGTGAGAATCCCCGTTCCCATTACCGCTGAATGCGCTCATAGCTCCCCGCCGCAAGACAGCCGGTGAGCAGCGCCATGCCGGGATTGCGGCTGATGCGGGAATCCAGCTCGCCCATCCAGTCGTACAGCGCAAGCAGCTGCCGCACGGTCAGTGCGCGTGCCAGCACATGTGACTGTTCCCGCAGTGCGGGAAGCAGCGGCGCCTGCATGCCGTTCGCGTCGAAAATCGCATCGCGCAGGGCGGTGCGCAGGGCGGCGAGCACATGGGAAAACTGCTGGCGCGTGAGCGATGAACACTGCTCTGCCGCGCGGAAAATCTCCAGTTCATCGCGCGATGCCAGCGCGTCCGCAAATGCGCCCGCATACTGTGCCATCTCGCCGGTATCGTCCGACAGCGCCGCAATCGCGTCGCCCGCGATGCCCTGACAGCCCGCAGCGGCGGCCTGAAGCTCCGCCGCATTTTTCTCCGGATAGCTGCGCCGCAGCAACGCCACAACCGACGCCGTATCCAGCGGTGCGAGCGCAAAGCGCGTGCAGCGCGAGAGAATCGTCGGCAGGATCGCGCCTGCATTTTCCGTCATCAGGATGAAAAACGCATAGGACGGCGGTTCCTCCAGCAGCTTGAGCAGCGCATTCTGCGCCGAGGCATTCATATTGTGTGCATGGCGGATGAGAAAAACACGCCGTTCGCCGTCGCCCGGCAATACGGCACACTCGGAACGGATGGTGCGCGCGGTCTCGACCTTGATCTCCGCATCGCCCATGTCGATGAGCGACACATCGGAATGCAGGCTGTCCGCCACCTTGCGGCAGGCAGTGCACACGCCGCACGGGCGCATGCCGGTGCCCTCGCACAGCAGTGCCGCTGCGAGAATGCGCGCGAGTGTCAGCTTGCCGATACCGGACGGGCCGGTCAGCAGGATGGCCTGCGGAAAGCGCCCTTCGAGCGCATGCCGCAGCGCGTTTTTCAAATCATTATTTCCAAGCAGGCTGTCAAATGTCAGCATATTGTGCCTTTCCTTCGGGGGTTCCTGTTTCGTCCATCACGCAGATGGCCGCAGTATCAGTATACCATCCGGCACGCAGGAATTCAATGTGAACTTGCCCGATGCGCTCGCCCGGATACAGCAGCGGCACGCCGGGCGGATATGGAGTGAGCGGGCGCGCACAGATGCAGCCTGCCGCCTGTGCCAGCGGCACCTCATGCCGCTTCGAGAACCATGCCCGCCGCACGGAACATGCGCGCTGCGGCGCGGGAAACGGCAGCAACGAAGCCCGTTCCTGCGGAACGCGGCAGAACCGGCTGTCGCGCAGCGCGCCCATCAGCCGGGCATAATCGCGCTCCGTGTCAGCCCCCGTGCAGATGCACACGATGTGGTCGCGGTCGGACATCTCGACATCGATGCCGAAATCCGCATGCAGGATTTCATTTAATTCGTGCCCGGTTACATTCGTGCCACGGCAGCGCACAGTCAGGCGGCACGGGTCGAGCGGTGCGGCTTCGTCCGTCAGCGCGGAAAACACGGTCGTGCGGTCAATTTCCCGCCGCAGCGCCGCGACGCGCTGCGCGCACTGCTTATAAGTCACTGCACCTTCGCCTTCCAGCCACGCGCGCGCGAGGTCGATGGAGGTGAGCAGGACATACGACGGACTGGAGGTGCCGAACATCGGCGCGGTCTCCAGCAGCGTGTCAAACGGAATGCGCCCCGATGACAGCAGAATGGCGCTCTGCCCGAGCGCGGGCAGCGTCTTGTGCGTGCTGGCAGCCGCCAGGTCGGCGCCCTGTTCGATGGCGGACGGCACACCGGCCGCCGGAAGATGTGCACCGTGCGCCGCATCCACAAGCAGCGGCACGCCATGCGCGTGGCAGATATCTGCGAGCGCTGGGATATCCTGCATCACGCCGTAATAATTCGGCGAGGTCACAAGCAGCGCAGCCGCCTGCGGCGCGCGTGCAAAGGCATCTGCCACTTCCTGCGGATCAATGCGTCCGGGCAGGCCGGTCTCATCCAGCGGGTGCGGCACGACAAATTCCGGTGTCAGATCGAGCAGCGCCATGGCATGTGTCACGGATTTGTGGCAGTTGCGGTCGACAAGCAGCGTGCCGCCCGCCGGGACTGCCGCCGCAATGGCAGCCATCAGCGCCTGCGTCGAGCCTCCGGTCAGAAACAGGCAGTCCTCTGCGCCGTAATACCGCGCTGCCGCGCGCTCCGCCGACAGGATCGGCTCATCGCCCGCATATAAATTGCCCGTGCCCTCGATTTCCGTGTAATCAATGGCAAACGGATGGTTGAGTTCCGGCAGCACAGGCCGTCCCTTGTGCCCCGGCATATGAAAACGGGCGGCCTTTTGAGCCGCCTGTTTCCGTAATTGCTGGTATAAAAATGCGTCAGACATATTCCTTTGGTACGAGGGGGCTGAGATACAGCGGGTTGACATCCAGAATTGCGGTATCGCCGTTGTGGACATCCAGTCCGGTCACATCGACTGACACATGGCACAGGCCGACATGTCCCAGCACGCGTGCGCGCTGACCGTTGACCGTGATGTAAATGCTGCCCTTTCCCAGCCCGTTTTTGATTTCTCCGATGATATAGCGGATGACATCGCGGAAGCGGTACAAATCCTTTTTCTTCTCGACTGAGAAGCCGTCGGTATAGCCGACCGGAACGACCGCAATGCGCGTCGCATCCTTCGTGACATAGCCCGCGCCGTAGCCGACCGTGTGCCCCTTCGGGACGGTGCGCAGCTCGATGACGCGGCTTTCCAGATAGCCCAAACGATTGAGTCCGGTCGGGGTTTTTGCGGGAATGCGCCCGGTAAACGCCGAACCGACGCGGACTGCGTCGAGCATCAGGTCGTCGTAGCAGAACAGGCCGGACGAGTTTGCCGCATGGCGCATGCCGCAGTCGACGCCGTCCGCCTTCAGCTGCTCCGTGACCGCACACAGCTGTTTGTACTGCGCGCGCGTTGCCGCTTCATCCGCAAATGCGGAGTGGAAATGCGTATAAATACCGGTGACCTCAATGCCTGCGCAGTGGGTATACACCGCCTTGATCTCCGCATACTGGTCGGGCAGGAAGCCATACCGTCCCATACCGGTATCAATCTTGATATGTGCGCGCGCCTGTGTGCCGCAGCCCTCTGCGACCTCATTCAGGCAGTACGCTGCCTCCGGCGAGCCGACGGTGGCAATGGCATTCGCCTGCACCACCTGATATGCCTCATCCGCCATTGCGGTCGAGCGCATGACGAGGATATCCTGCTGCGTGAAGCCCAGCTCACGCAGCCTGACTGCGTCCTCCGGCTCAGTGACGGCAAACATTGTGATACCGGTCTCCGCCAGCACCTGTGCCATCTGCGCCATGCCAAAGCCATAACCGTCCGCCTTGAGCACTGCGATGACCGGCACGCCTGCTTTTTTCTGAATCAGCCGGGAATTTTCCGCCAGCTTGTCTTTCTCTATGACGAATTTCTTCATCCCGCGCCGTCCTTTACTTGCGCTCCGGCTTTGCGTCGGACGGTTTCTCCGCCTTCGGCTCTTCCTTCTTTTCGCCGCGGTGGTCGCCGGTCAGATTCTTCGGCTTGGAGGTATCGAGCGCAGCATTCTTCTTGAGGAAGCGCTTGCGGCGCAGGTTGCGGTAAGTAGACTGTCCATGGACAACGGCAAAGTGAACCGGCTTGTTGAATACAAGGTCATATTCGCCGACGAACTGCACGAGATCGCCGTTGAAGTCCTTCTTGAAGCGGTACAGGCCGTACAGCGGGTTGTCCGGCGTCAGGTCGCCCGATACGCCGCGGAAATCGTAAATGCGGCAGCCCTTCTCCAGTGCCCACTGGATCATCATCCACTGGAGCAGGTAGTTCGGCATCAGCTTGCGCACGTCAAATTCCTTCGTGCCGTTGGCAGATGCGCCGTAGAGGTACCAGACCTTGTCGCCGTAGTAAATCGCGAGCGTGCCCGCAATCGGCTTATCCTCATAAAATGCCATGTACAGGCGGGCATTGTCCCCCATCGCGTCGAGCATCTTGTTAAAGTAGCTCGCCGGACGCGTCACGAAGCCGTCGCGCAGGCCGGTCTCCATCATCATCTTGGAGAAGAACGGCATCATTTCCTTGCCGCACAGCTTGACCTTGACGCCGCGCTTGATTGCCTTGCGCACCTTGGTGCGCGTGTCGGTCTTGAAGTGCATGATTGCGGCTTCGCCCTGCGTGTCCTCAACCGAGATGTCGAATGCCTCGCCCGGTGCCGGTGCGGTGAATATCTTCTCGTTCTTCATCTCAGAGACATCCAGACGGAAGACGAAGTTCGGCTGGATGCCCTCGAAGTTCTTGCCGTCGCCGGTGGCGTTGCGGAAGCCGAGATGCTCCAGTTCAGCGATGAACTGCTTGTCCTCAATGGATACATCCGGGTCGAGCTTGAGCACATAGGCATGATACTTCTTTGCCAGTACGCGCGCGCCTGCAATCAGCTGCTCCAGCGTATCGCGGTCATGCGGGTCACAGACCGGGCCGCGACAGCCGTACATCAATGTCCACGGCATATGCGGCAGATGGCGGATGAGCACCGCCAGCGAGCCGACAATCTTACCATCCTCGCCGCGCACGACAATTGCTTCCCACTTCCAGTTATCCTTGAGGTTTGCCCACTTTTTGGACTGCATAAAGTGGCCGTACGGATGGCCCTCGTTAAAGGCTTCGTACTCGGCCAGCGTTTTGTCATTTACAAATTCAAACATCAAATCCATCCTCCTGATAAAAAATGGAACCGCTTATCTGTTTCTCTTTTTCTGTCTATTATACCACCGGATTGCATACGGGTCTATGCATATCCGGCGCGTTCTTTCTATTATATGCCTTTTTTCTGTGCGGGACAATGCACAATGGGCAGAAAAACAGCGAAAAACCGCAGCAGCTTCCGTCACTTTTGCCGTCTGAGCGACAGATTCCGCACCAGCGGCGCAGGCCCGCGCCACGTAAACGCGCGGTCGGGAAAGGCAGTGAGGAACTGCTTCCGCGTCAGCCCGTCCACATCCTCCGGCACCAGTGAACAGATGCGGTTTTGGCGAAATGCCGGATTGACGGTCTCGGCGGCATTCCTGTTGAGCGGGCAGGCAAGGGAACAGGTGTCACAGCCCCAGACCAGCGGATGCTGTGCCAGCTGCCGCAGCTGCTCTTCTGTCATCGGCTGCTTGCTCTGTGTCAGCGCGGAGAGGCATTTGCCCTCATCCACGCAGCCGTTTTCCAGCGCCTGCGCCGGGCAGGCGCGCGCGCATGCCCCGCAGCCCGGACAGGTCTCATATGCCGATGGCGT
>CALYTA010000008.1 GCA_945486175.1 uncultured Clostridia bacterium
TTCCTGCAAGAAATTCATAATATGCCTGCGCGCCGATCATCGCAGCGTTGTCTCCGCACAGGCTGAGCGGCGGCATATAGATGGGTACACCCAGTTCTGCCGCCATCGCTTCCAGGTCAGCGCGCAGACGGGAATTGGCTGCGACACCGCCCGCTGCCACCAGCGTGCGCACGCCGGTCTGCTCCGCCGCGAGCTTCAGTCGCGGCACCAGCGTATCACTGACTGCCGCCGAAAACGATGCCGCAAGGTCGTGCACCCGGATCTCCTCGCCCTTCTGCTCCGCGTTGTGCGCGAGATTGATGACCGCCGTCTTGAGGCCGGAGAACGAGAAGTCGAGCGGCGCACCGTCGACATGCGAGCGCGGCAGGACATATGCCTTGTCATCGCCGTCCTGCGCGAGCCTGTCAATCTTCGGGCCGCCGGGATAGCCGACGCCGAGCACGCGCGCCACCTTGTCAAATGCCTCGCCCGCCGCGTCATCGCGCGTGCCGCCGAGGATTTCCATGTCTGTATAATCGCGCACCAGCACAATCATGGACGAGCCGCCGGATGCCGACAGGCACAAAAACGGCGGCTCCAGCTCCGGAAACGCCAGCAGGTTTGCCGCGATGTGCCCGCGGATGTGATGTACCGGAATGAACGGCTTGCCGAGCGACCACGCCAGCGATTTGGCATAATTCGCTCCGACCAGCAGCGCGCCGATCAGGCCGGGCGCACAGGTCGCCGCAATTGCATCGACATCGTCGAATGCCATGCCCGCCTCGCGCACCGCCGCCTGTGCCACCGCGCTGATGGCCTCGACATGCCCGCGGCTCGCAATTTCCGGCACGACGCCGCCGTACAGCGCATGCTCGTCCGCCTGCGAGTTGATGATATTGGAACAGATTTTTCTGCCGTCCTCGATGACCGCCGCCGCAGTCTCGTCACAGGACGACTCAATTGCTAAAATTTTCATACGATCCTTTACCCAGTTTATTTCTTTTTATATTTCTGCTCGATGTGCATATACACAACGATGAGTACAATCGTTTCAAACACCACGCCAGCCACCGACAGCATAATGAGCGCCGACGGCTGCGGGACAAGCATCGGAATGCCGAGCACGCAGAATACTGCGGCATAGACCAGCCACAGCACGCCGACTGCACGGTTATATGCCTTCACATTCTCCATCTTCGGTGTTTCCGCATTCGCCCAGAAGCCCACCTGTTTTTTGGAGAAAAAGCACCAGATGCCGATGCCGAAAAACAACAGCCCGCAGGCCAGCCAAATCAGAAACCCGATGTGCGATTCATTCACTGCAATCCCTCTTTCAAGTGAGCCGTCATGAGCAGCGCGTCCTCCGTCGGATGGGAATAAAACTTCCTCCGCGTGCCGACTGGTGCAAAGCCGCAGCCGGTGTACAGCGCAATTGCGGGCGCGTTGGACGCGCGCACCTCCAGCGTCACAAACGCGAGGTCGGCAGACTGCGCGAGCAGCTCCTGCACAAGCCTGCGCCCGATGCCGCGCCGCCGAAAGGCGGGTGCAACCGCGACATTGGCAATATACCCCTCGTCGAGCACGGTGTGGCAGCCGATGTAGCCCGCCACTGCACCGTTTTCATCCACTGCCGTCAGAAACCGCGCACAGCTGTTGTCCAGTTCCTCGCGCAGACCGTCCTCTGTCCACGGATCTGAAAAGCAGGCGCGCTCAATTTCTGCAATGGCACTCACATGCTCTGCCGCAAACGGGACAATGGAAATTTCACTCATGCCAAATCCTCCACCTGTGCGCGGACTTCCTCCGCACACCGCGCATATGCCTCTTTTCCCATGCCGAACGGGTCTTCAATGTCCGTCATTGCATGGATTTTGTGCGCCTGCTGCGGGTGCTCCTCTGCCAGATGGCGTGCAATCGCAGCCGTGACGCACCACACGACGTCCGCCTTTTCCAGCATAGCGGCAGACAGCTGCCGCGAGCGGTGTTCCCGGATCAGCGGCGGACAGACGGCCTCACAGAGTGCCGCGCCTTCGTCCGCATACACGCCCGCGCTGTGCGCCGGTTTCCCATAAGTGCGCCGGTACAGTGCAGCTGCCAGCGGCGCACGGCAGACATCATTGATATCGACAAACAGAACCATCGTTACCCCTTTGCCGCATACCAGTCCTTGCCCCATGCGGCATCCGCGCGCAGCGGTGCGGCAAGGGTGCAGGCCGCTTCCATTTCCTCTTTGAGCAGCTTCACCGCGATCTCGATCTCATCCTCCGGCGTTTCGAGGATCAGTTCGTCGTGCACCTGCAAAATCAGGCGGCTGCGCAGCTGTTCCTTTTTCAGCCGGCGATAGACGCGCACCATGGCGATCTTGATGATATCCGCCGCTGTGCCCTGAATCGGCGTGTTGAGCGCGGCGCGCTCGCCGAACGAGCGGATGTTGAAATTTTTGGATTTCAGTTCAGGCAGATAGCGCCTGCGCCCGAACATGGAACAGACATAGCCGTCTTCCTTTGCCTGCTGCTTGATGCGCTCCATGTAGTCGCGCACGCTGTGATACACGGCGAGATAATTGTCAATGTATTCGCCCGCCTGCTTGACGGAAACGCCGATGTCATTCGCCAGTGAAAAGGCGGAAATGCCGTAGACAATGCCGAAATTGACCGCCTTGGACGAGCGGCGCATGGACGGCGTGACCTCATCCAGCGGCACATGGAATACCTGTGACGCAGTGACGGCGTGGATGTCCATGCCGGAATTGAACGCGTCGATCATTGCCTGGTCTTGTGCAATATGCGCCAGCACGCGCAGTTCAATCTGCGAATAGTCCGCATCGACCAGCACACAGCCGTCTTTCGCTGCAAACATATGCCGCAGCTCACTGCCCAGTTCCTGCCGGACAGGGATGTTCTGCAAATTCGGATTGACCGAGCTGAGCCGTCCGGTCGCAGTGACCATCTGCTGGAACGTCGAATGGATGCGCCCGTCATCTGCGATGACCTTGAGCAGCCCGTCCACATAAGTCGAGCGCAGCTTGGTCAGCTGGCGGTATTCGATGACCATGCCGACAATCGGGTGATAGCCCTGTACCGCTTCGAGCACATCGATATTGGTCGAATAGCCACTCTTGGTCTTTTTGATGACCGGAAGCCCCAGCTCATCAAATAAAATTGTGCCGAGGGTTTTGGTCGAATTGATGTTGAACTCACGCCCTGCCTGTTCGTAAATCTGCGTGGTCAGCTCGTCAATGCGCGTTGTCAGTGCCTCGCCAAACGTGCGCAGTGCGTCCGCATCCGCCTGGAATCCGTCATGCTGCATGGATGCGAGCACGATTTCGAGCGGCAGTTCAACGTCATAGTAGAGGCCATGCATGCCCTCTTCGTCGATTTTCGGGCGGATGATTTCCTCCAGCTGTGCAACGGCTGCGGCATGAGCACACAGTGTCTGCGCCGCTGTCTCTGCCCCGCCGAGCGGGGAAAATGCATCGTCCGCTTCATAATCGGACGCAGGCGGCAGCTCGCGGCTCAGATAACCGAGCGCGGTCTTTTCCAGACCATAGCCGTTTTCTGTCGGGTTGAGCAGGTATGCGCCAAGTGCCGTATCAAAGGCAAAATCCGCCGCCTCAATGCCCTCTTCGAGCAAAGCAGTCAGATACGGCTTGCCATCGTGGACGACCAGCGGATAGGCGCCGGAGAACAGCTTCTCCAGCAGCACATGCCACGCCTGTGTGCCGACCTGGTCGGCGCGCAGCAGATACGCGGTGTCATCCGCCAGCACGCACAGCGCGGAAAGCGACTGCGGCGCGGCCAGCACGACGCGCTCCTTCCCCTCGATGGCGGCGAGCAGCTGCTCCCCGCTCTCCGCTTCGACACAGGAAATGCTCTTTTCCGGCGCGGCTTCCCGTACCGCCTCCGGCGCGTGCAGGTTCAGGCGCGTGATGAAATTCTTAAATTCCAGCCGTGTGAACAGGTTGTACAGCGCTTCCTCATCCATCTGCATGGGCGGCAGGTCGGCAACATTGGTCTCCAGCGGCACATCGCGCACAATCGTGACCAGATGCAGGCTCTGTTCTGCACTCTCCCTGCCCTCGAGCAGGCGCGTGCGCTGTCCCTTCTTGATAAACGGGTCATCGATGTTGTCATACACCGCCTGCACCGTGCCGAATTTCTGAATCAGGCCCATCGCGGTCTTTTCACCGATGCCGGGCACGCCCGGGATGTTGTCGGACGTATCGCCCATCAGCGCCTTGAGATCGATCATATGGATGGGATCAAAGCCATACTGCTCCCGGAATACCTCGGTCGTATATTCCGTCGTTGTGGTCTGCCCCCGGCGCGTGACAGCGAGCAGTACTGTCGTACCGCCGCCGATGAGCTGGAGCGAATCCTTGTCGCCCGTCACCAGCATGCACGTATCGCCGCGCTCATTCGCCTGCCGACTCAGCGTGCCGAGCAGGTCATCCGCTTCAAATCCCGGCTTTTCCATGCGCGGGATGCCCATCGCGTCGAGCACCTCGCGGATGAGCGGCAGCTGCTGCGCCAGCTCATCCGGCATGCCCTTCCGCGTGCCCTTATATGCCTCATATTCTTTATGGCGGAATGTCTTTTCCCTGACGTCAAAACAGACGACGATGCGGTCCGGTGCATGCTCGCCCTGCAGCTTCAGCAGCGTCGCCACAAAGCCGTACACCGCATTTGTGAACAGCCCTTCGTGGTTATTCATCAGGCGCACGCCGTAAAACGCACGGTTCAGCATACTGTTGCCGTCAATTACCATCAGCTTCATCCTTCGCCCTCCTTACATACCTTGTTTCATAAACAGATTTATTATAGCATGCCCGCCGTATGGATTGCCAGTCGTACCGGAAACAAATAAGACGGAATTCCGCCCCAATCGGCGCAGGTTTTTGACACAGCGCGCACAGTCCGGCAAATATGTTGTTTCTGTGTTTCAAATTGACGCATTGTTTTGCGATTGGTATAATATTTTCATTTGAACCTGTAAGAGAGAGGAAGTCCTGTTTCGTGCACCCATCCCGTGCCCTGCGCCGTTTTTTCAGCTCCGCTGCGGCGGCGCTTCTGATCCCCTGGCTGTCATTTCTTCTGCCGGAAATTTTTATCCACATCTGTACCGATACCTCTGCCTTTTCCCTCGCGTTTTCCGTGGTCTGGGCAGGTGTTTTCGCCGGATTTTTATTTGCGCTCCCACAGAGGCCTGCACGCATTTTGTTTGTCCTGCTCTATGAGCTGTCAGCGGCGCTTGCCATCATACAGGCGGGCTATTTTGAAATCTTTGGAAAATTCATGTGGCTGGCTGACCTTGCCTATCTGCGCGATGGCGCGGAATTTGCAGGCTCTGTCTTCGATTATCTTCCCGGCGGCTTTGTCCCGGCAGCGGTACTGCTGCTCCTATGGGGCGCTTTGGCCTGCCACCTGCGACCGAAAACCACCGTAAGCCGTGCAAAATTTCTCGCCGTATGCTTCTGTGTCATCACCGCCATCGCAACACTTCCGTACCTGCTGGATGCTTCCTGTGCGACGGACGAACTGGAGCAAGGGCTGGGAACCGATTACTATGCCGGGAAATCCCTGCGCCGTGCCTATGACCTGATGTATGATGCGCACAAGGTCTATTCCCTTTGCGGGCTGTACCATTCCGCCGGGCGCGACATCTGGGTGCATCTGTTGGAGCCGCAGCTCCCCGGTAACAAATCGGAGGAAACACAGGAGCTCGCGCGCATTGAGTCGTATTTTGCCGAACGCGAACCTGCCGCCGAAAACGAAATGACCGGAAAGCTGGCTGGGAAAAATGTCATCCTTGTGCTGATGGAGAGTGCAGATGACTGGACCATCCGCGAGGATACCACGCCAACCCTCTGCCGCCTGATGCGCGAGGGAATCAACTTCACCAATATGTACACGCCGCTGTATGGCAGCGTGCGCACGTTCAACACGGAATTTACGGTCAACACCGGCGTGTTCTCCCCGACCGACGGCAGCCTGACCTTCACCTACTGCGGCAATGACTATTCCGAAAGCCTGCCCAACGCGTTCCGTGCCGCGGGTTATTCGGCAAATGCCTTCCACTACAATTCCCCGAGCTTTTACAGCCGTGGCGTCATGGAACCCTCGATGGGATACGAAAATTATATCTGCTATGCCGATTACACCGAATATGGCAACCATTTTTCCGGTAAGCTGTATGAAGATACGTTCGTGCTGACCAATCCCGACCTGCGCGCAAACCTTCTGCCGGACGAGCCGTTTTTTAACTTCGTCATCTCGCGCAACGCGCACATGCCGTATTCTTCGGATGACTCCGTGAGCAAATATGCCATCGAGCAGTATCCGGAGTATGCCGACGCGGATGCGTGCGATGAGGTCGGCTACTACTTCGCAAAAATGAAGCTGCTGGACAACTTTTTTGCGCAGCTTCTGGACGAATTGGAACAAGTGGGCGAGCTGGAAAATACCGTCATCATCGGTGTCACTGACCATTATTCCTACTCCATGAAAGATCAGAAGCGCGTGCGCGAGCTGTCGGATGTGCCAGTCGACCTGATGGTGGAAAAAACACCGTTCTTCATCTGGTCGTCAGGCCTTGAACCGATGACAGTAAGCACAACACTCAACACGAGTGATATCGCACCGACATTGCTCAACCTGTTCGGCCTGTCCCCGGACACACAATATGTCGGACAGGATGCTTTTAACCCGAGTTACTCCGGCTATGCCATTTTCAGCGACGGCAGCTGGATTGACAGCAATGTTGTGTACCAGAACGGCGAGGTTGTTTACGAATTTTCCAATGGTGCTGCGGCGCAGACGGATATTGAACAAATGAACCAGACCGCACAGGATTTCATCGAGATCAACAACCTGATTCTGAAAACCGACTACTATTCCAAATAAAAAAATACACCACAGACTGCAGATCATGTGCAGCCCCTGGTGCGAAAAGAAAAAAGATATGGTTCAGGGCGTACCGGAGGATGGTATGCCCTGAATCTTTTTATAATGGAAATGAAAATTTAACTGATTTTCAGCTCCAGCCGCAGGCGGTCGGCAACCATGGAAATAAATTCCGAATTGGTAGGCTTGCCCTTTGTGCCGGAAACCGTAAAACCGAAATATTCCTGCAACGTATCGACATCGCCGCGATCCCAGGCGACCTCAATCGCATGTCGAATGGCGCGCTCTACGCGGGAGGATGTCGTTTTGAATTTTTTTGCCACAGTCGGATATAATATCTTTGTAATCGCGTTGATGGCTTCCATATCGTGAATTGTCATAATGATCGCTTCACGCAGATATTGATAGCCCTTGATGTGCGCCGGCACACCGATCTGATGGATGATATTGGTCACGCGCATTTCAATTTCCAGATCTTCATCCGGCATACGCACTGCCGGTGTGCGTGAAAAATTGCGCTGTCCGCCATACCGGCTGATCCGCTGTGCAAGCGCCTGCAAATCCACCGGCTTGCGCAGATAAAAACTGACTCCGAGCGCATTGCATTCCGCTGTCATCTCCTGCGAAGCAAAGCCACTCAGGACAAAAATAACCGGCATTTTGGCCGGTGCTGCATCATTCAGCTCGTGCAGGACAGTCAATCCGTCTACACCCGGCAGCATCGGGTCGAGCAGCAGCACATCCGGCGCATTATCCAGTATGTGCTGTACAAGCCCTTTGCCCTCTGCAAATGATCCAACTATTTCCACGCGATTGTCTCGCGTCAGTGTTTCGTCGAGCAATTTGCGAAACTCCGCATCTTCGTCAGCAATCAGCACCCGAATTCTGTTCTCCATGATGTCATTCCCTGCCTTCCAGCATATCCGTAATTATTTGCCGTATTTACGACGGTTTTAGATTACCATATTTTCCGAATTAAGACAATGTATTTTACCCATTTATTCATAAAAATCGTACGACGGCATTTTTCTTTTTTTACCCGCTGAAATCCGTATTTTTTTGTCAATGAGGTATTCAACCACTCGAATCATAATATTTTATGTCAAATCCCCCCGCAAACAGGAACATTATTTTCGACAGAAAATTCACTTTCCAAACATATCAATCATCCAAAAGGGGAAAGCCCACCAAAGAGGTAAGCTTTCCCGTTTTCCCTTTTATGCTGCCGCTTCGAGCATTTTTTCAATCGACACGCCGAATCCCCGTGCCGGATTGTTGACCAGCACATGTGTCACCGCGCCGACCAGCTTTCCGTCCTGCAAAATCGGGCTGCCGCTCATACCGGGCACAATGCCGCCGGTTTTTTCCAGCAGCTCCGAGTCTGTGACGCGAATGGTCAGCGAACGTCCGTCCTCGGCGTCCGTTGTCACCTTCTCGATCACAATGTCATAATACTTCGGCGTATCCCCCGAAATACAGGACAGAATCTGCGCCTTGCCTGTGTGGATTTCTTCCTCCTCCGCTGTTTCCACCGCGTTCTCTGCGGAATACAGCGAGCTGTCCGTCAGCGTGCCAAAGATGCCGCACGCCGTATTGTCGTCCAGCTGACCGATTTCCCTTGAAAACTCATACGTGCCGACCAGTTCGCCTGGCGTGCCCGCCTCGCCTGCAACCACGCCGATCACACTCGCCGGTACAATGGAACCGGTTTCCAGCGGCATCAGTGCACCGCTGTCGACATCGCTGACCGGATGGCCGAGCGCGCCGAATTCCCCACTCTCCGGGTCGACATACGTCAAGGTAGCGATGCCCGCCATGCTGTCGCGCACGAGAATTCCGATCTGATACGTGCCGGTTGTTTTGCTCTTGACCGGCTGGACAGATACAGAAATATCCGTGTCCCCGCGCAGCCCGGTGAACCGGATCGGATTTCCGCCGCTCTGCTTCACAATTTCCGCAAGCTGACTGCTGGACGAAAGCGTTTCCCCATTTGCTGTCTGTAAAATATCACCCGCTTCCAGCCCTGCCTGTTCGCCAGGACAGATCTCACCTGCCGGACTGTCCACTGTTGTCATGGCAGATATGACGACACCTGCTGCTGTCATACGCACGCCGACCGGTACACCCAGCGGCACCAGTTTTTCTGATGCTGCCTGTGCGCACGGCGACAGCACGCAAACCAGCAGCAGCGCCGCGCACCATTGCATTCCCAGTTTTTT
This sequence comes from uncultured Clostridia bacterium, assembly GCA_945486175.1. Lineage (GTDB taxonomy): Bacteria > Bacillota > Clostridia > Oscillospirales > Butyricicoccaceae > Butyricicoccus_A. The sequence continues at coordinate 9,101 of CALYTA010000008.1, forward strand.
CCGCATTGCATCCTCTCCCTTCCTCTTTTATCGTGACCGCAATGCGGCAATCACATTCGTGTGTTTGTCTGGATGTGCGGGCAGAGTCTGCACGGCATGTCCGCCTGCGTCCTCCTGCGGAAATGTCTGTTGACACTGCCATGCGAACTGGAAGCAGATGACAGAGTCAGGGTTTGCGTGTATAATATGTATACAGTCATCTACATAAATCTGGAAATTTTTTAATCGAAACAATCAGACATAAACCAGCAGAAAAAAAAGGGGGGTTTCCATGCGGGTTGCGATTGTAGGCTCACGGTCCGTCACAATGGACTGTTATCCGGAAATATTGCAGTACATTCCACGCGGGGCAAGTGAAATTGTCTCCGGCGGTGCCGAAGGGGCAGATGAACTTGCACAGAAATATGCCTGTCATGCCCATCTTCCGCTGAAAATTTTCCGTCCGGATTATGCGCGTTTCCGCAAATCCGCGCCGCTGCAGCGCAACATTGATCTAATCCGATACAGCGATTATGTACTGGTTCTGTGGGACGGCAAATCGCGCGGTGCCGCGCATGTCATTGACAACTGTATCAAGGAGTATACCCCGGTTCATGTGCTGATCATCCGTGACGGAAAACTTGTGCAGACACTGTTCGGACAAAAGGACGGCTATCTGCTGTCCCCCACCAGGGAATAGTTTCATCCGCAGTTCTACACGCTTGGCAACAAAACAGGGAATGGTGTGCTACCTGTCAAACATTCAATCAACAGCGGATAAATAAAGTGAAAAAATGAGAAGCAGATACAGACAGAAATTTGCCCCGCAGTCTGAATGATGCACCGAACCAGTAAAACTGGACAATAGGCAAAAGCCCGCTTATATAGGATAAACCCTATGTAAGCGGGTTTCGTTATGAGCAAAAAAGTGGACATGAATAGCAACATACATAAGACTGCGTGAAAATGGAATGACGCGTCAGGAAATCGCGGACGCATTGAGATTGGATCATCGTCAAGAAGGTGGACAGTTAACAATCAGGAGAAAAACAAATTTTCTCTCTGGATGGAAGACAAGACGCGATTATAAGAATGGCGTCTGAGAGAATTGCAGAAGCCGTTGATGTAAGAAAAAAGACTTTGTTTCAATTGGTTGAGAGATTGATAAAAACGTCTGTCGATTTCTTCCTTAGATATATTTATTTCTGTATCCAGACAAAGACCGGAGTGGCGCCGCTGACGCTGCGCCACTCCGTTTAAAACCGAGCTTTTCGTGCTGTCTGTACAATCCGGGGCAGTCAATGATGGCTCTGAGACTTTGTTATCACTCCTTGTCTTTTTTCTTCAGAATCTCCATCTGCTGTGTGGCCTCGTCTACCCTTCCAGCAACAACGCAACACGAGTAGACAATCAACACGCTGACAATTGCAACGATCACCAGAACTATACGGATAATTCCAATCATACTGCCTCCACACAAAAAACAATCAACTCTGCCAGCAACATCATACACCGATTACTACTCTTCCCCGATTAGACTGGTTTAAAGTCTTGCTTTAGATTATTTGTGATAATTTAAAGTCGGAGTATTTTCGCTCCCTTGCAATATCGTTCTTTCCACCGTCAGCAGGATATTTCGTTCGGTAATAATCACGGAATGTCATCGCTTCGCATTCGCCCGCGTCAATTTTTTGACGAATATATGCAAGCACATTTTCAAACAGGGTTTTTGTGATGCCATTGTTTTCCTCGGCTTCCTCGGCCGTGTCATAAATACCGTGAGCAAACGGAGCAATGTCCCATCCGTTTTCGATTGCAGTATCAATCATACTTTTTGTTCCAATGGATGTTTCCGAAGTTTCGCCATCTTCAAAGCCGTGAGATTTGATCGACTGAGCGTTGATATTGAAATACTGCTTATCGTGATTATTCCAGTTTTTGATATATTCGTTGGTGGATTCTGCGGGGGTAACACCGTACTTATATCCACGACAAATTTTGATACCACAGTTGATAAGAGCCTGATTCATTGCCGTTCCTGTACGCATATAACGACAGAACCATGCTGTAGGATTGAAAACACCATAATTCTCTGCTATGGTGATTGCTTCGCTAACATATGTTTCAAATAATGCAACAGAATCGTCGCCGCCATTGTAGATATCCGCATCTTCGTCTGGCTTTGTACTTGATGCTGAATATAATGCAAAATCATTGCCGCTTCTGATAATATCAGCAATATAGTTTGCGCCCGAGCTGCTTCCCGGATATGTTGCGCTTGCCCCGTCAGCGGATATGGAGATATTCACTGTGTATGGAATCCTGTATTGATCCAGCAGCGATTTTCTTCCATCAGAAACAAAGTTCGGCGACGCATCAAAGTTCATCAATACGCAGGTCTTATGTTTGTGATATTCAGAAATATGTGTTTCTATTTTTTCATCCGTCTCAGCTTTTGTATATGATTTAGATGTATATTCAATTTTTGTTGTTGCATTAAGCAAAGCAACGCTTCCGTTGCCACTCGCACAGTTGACATATAATTTAGTTGCCCCACTTGGACAAGTAGCATCTTCTGTTACGGTAGTATTTTTACCTGCTTCGGATGCGCTGATTACATTCGCTGAATCATCAGTAAACGCCCACATCCGTCTATACCTGAGGTCTGAACCTTTAAATCCTTTTATTCGATAGGTTTTTCCTTCTTGAACATCACAGACTATCGAAGTGTAATTGGCGAGTGCAGAAGTTGATGTTGCAACTTTCGTGTGATCAGAATTAAGTGTGAATCTACAATCCGTATTTTCTTCGGAATATTCGATTTCGGCTTCAACTTCAACAGTTGTTTCTACACTCTCAGCCGTTACATCTGACAGATTGCTTAAATCACTCTTTATCGCACTTGCCTCGTCCGAAAG
>CALYTA010000009.1 GCA_945486175.1 uncultured Clostridia bacterium
CCAATCTGTACAACTTTTTGCTGCAAAGTGCACCAAAATGTGACACATTCTGATGTATTTGGTTTTCCATCTTCTCCCCCCAATTGTGCCCGTGTCCCGGCGAAAGTATGCAAAACAGCACAAAAAAGCGCCGCTCCGGCGAAACCGGGCGGCGCAGGCGCTTGTCAATTAAAAAACGCAATATTTTTCCATATAGGATTCCATCAGCGGGAGAATGGACGCATACTCCGCCTGTCCCTGCAGATATTCATGGATATCACGGACATCGATGAGCGAATGCACGCGGATGCCGAATTCCTCGCCGACCTCCATGACAGCGGTCTTGCCGGGGGTCTGGCCGACCTCACAGCGGTTGACTGAAATGAACATATCGGTTACCTTGACGTCAGCCGCGCCGTACAGCACCGGCAGTGTCTCGCGGATTGCGGTGCCCGCCGTGATGACGTCTTCGATGATGACAATGCGGTCGCCGTCCGCCGGCTTGTAGCCGACCAGGCTGCCGCCCTCGCCGTGGTCCTTCGCTTCCTTGCGGTTGAAGAAGAACGGCTTGTCAATGCCATAGGTGCGCGCCAGCGCGCCTGCAACCGAGGTCGCCAGCGGGATACCCTTGTATGCCGGGCCGAACATCGCGTCAAAATCTTCCCCGATGGTCTCCTTTACCATAGCGGCATAGAACTCGCCCAGTTTGGACGACTGCAAACCGGTCTTGTAGTTGCCCGTGTTCACAAAATACGGCGTGTTGCGTCCGCTTTTGGTGACAAAGTCGCCGAAACGCAGCACATCCGCGCTCATCATAAATTCAATAAATTCCTTTTTTGCCGGTGTCAGCATGGAAATCAGTCCTTCCTGATTGATGTTGCTTCCAGTATATCAGAAATCCATGGGCAGGACAAGAAAAACCGGCTTACAGTCACTCAAATGCCCCGATTTGATACAGCATGCCCCCTACTGCTACGGCAATGACAGCCAACAGTACCGCACCAAAGGCAAGCAGGCCGCCGATCCTCGCCGGTCTTCTTTCACGTGAGAACAGGATTTTCACCAGGCTGTACAGCATATAGCCCGCGGAAACAATCGCAAATGCTTCCAGCATCAGAAGTGCATTCTTGAACCCGCCCCGAAGCCCGTCTTTCGGCAGGATATAAAATGTATACAAAAACCAGTTCAGCAGCACGTAAAAACCAAACGACACAATCGCGCCCTTGGTATAGGAGCCTTGAATGGAAAATATGCCCCATGTCTTTTCAAAATAATTCTTCTGGTAGTCCTCCAGAATATCCCCCATCACATCACGGAACTTCTTGCCTTGCTGTTCGCGCTGCCGGATCAGTTCATCATATGTATCCACGGAAAGTGTCTCTATGCTTTCCTCCCGCTCCTGCATGATATCACACAGCTCCAGTGAGCCCTGCAATTGTTCCAGCCGTTCCTGTAACGCCTGTTTTGTCTGCTGTACCGCATCCTGTAAAGCCAGTTCACCATTCAATATCGCCTGAATATCCTCGATGGACATATCCAGCCGCCGGAGCAGGATAATCTTCCGCAGGGTCTCCACATCCTCCTCGGAATAATCGCGGTAGTTGTTGCCCTGCCGTTCCGGATGTACAAGGCCCTTGCTCTCATAAAACCGGATATTCGCACGGGCAAGCCCGGTTCTTTCCTCAATCTCCTTGATTTTCATGGCTGTCTCCCTCCTTCCTTTCCCTATCTTACACGTTCAAGCTGGTTTACAGTCAAGCCTTTTCTCCAAATTCCCGGTAAAAAACAGCCGGCAGGGAATCCCACCGGCTGTCAAACGCAATATAGACTTATCTGTTCGGGTTCTGGATGGTCTGGATGCCGTCCGGGCCTGCGGAAATGATGATATCCGTGCGGTTCAGGAAGAAGCCGGTCTCCAGTACGCCGAGGGTACCCTTGAGGAATGCTTCCATTGCGGCATAATCCTTGCCGAACTTGGAGTTGGTGTACTTGGTGTCGAGGATGTAGTTGTGGTTGTTGGTCTCGTAGATCGAGCCATCCTTGTTCATGCGGAGCACCGGCTCAAAGCCTGCCTCCTCCATCTTCTTGACAACATGCTTGTAGCCGAACGGCAGAACCTCTACCGGCAGGCCGAAGTCGCCGATCTCGTCAACCAGCTTGGCGCTGTGGCAGACCCAGATGTTGTACTTTGCGCTGGATGCGACAATCTTCTCACGGAACAGCGCGCCGCCGCCGCCCTTGATGCCGTTGAACTGCGGGTCAACTTCGTCAACACCATCGATGCAGATATCCAGCACCGGTGCGTCGTTGGTGTCCAGCAGCTCGATGCCGAGGCTCTTTGCCTGCTCCGTGGATGCATCAGACGTGGAAACGCACTTGATGTTCAAGCCTTCCTCTTTGACGCGCTGACCGAGCTTTTCAATCAGATAATATGCCGTAGAACCGGTGCCGATGCCGACCAGCATGCCGTCCTTGACATATTTTGCAGCTTCATAGCCTGCCATCTGCTTTTCATTCATTTCGCTCACCTCATAAACATTCAATAATTTGTCAAACCAATTCCTGCTTGATTTCTCTTCCTATTGTAATACACGCGGCTGCCAAAGTGCAATACATTTCCTGTTTTTTCTTGCGCAGAAAATGGACATATCCGTTTGCTTTGTGCTATACTGTAACCAAGGAGTGGTATTGATGGGGAGGTGTCCGTATGGAGCATATTTTTCTGCTGTGTGCAGCAAAGCCGCACAGCCGGGCTGTCATCCAGCTGGTCGCACGCATTCGCACTGCAGCGGCACAGACCGGTGCGCTGTGCCTGATCCGTGAATGCCGCAGAGCAGGTGACATTGAAGCATTCATCTGCCGTGATGCGGCACGCGGCGGCGCCATGCGGTTCTATGTATATGGCAGCGACGCAGACCTGTGCGCCGCTGCACGTGTTGCCTCCGGTTTTTCCAACGCGGAAATCGGCATCATTCCGGATGCGCGCGGCTGTGACTTTGCGCGCAGCTACCCGCATGCCGATTTTTCCAGCCCGCTGGCACAACTGCGTGCTGCGCCGCGGACAGTCGATATGATCGACTGCAACGGGCAGCGGTTCCTCAATTCGGTGCGCGTCTGTTCGCCCGGTACCTTCCGCCGTGCAGTACCGCTCTCCCCGCCGGTATCGCTCGCTGCCGCCTGTGATGACGGCGCATTGCTGACCGGTGCCTTCGTGTCTGCCGCTGTCGGCAACGGCACCCATTCCGGCAGAAAAAACCTGTTCCGGTATGCCGACCCGTCCGACGGCCGGCTCGACTTCGCGCTGCAGCGCAGCCTGCCGCCGCGCGGCACCACAGCCTCCATTCAAAAACAGGTCCGCCGGCTGACACTGGTCCCGCATCAGCCGCTGTATGTCTGCGGTGACGGCCAGCAGTTCCGCGCAATCCGCCTGTCGTTCACCGCGGTGCCAAGCTGCGTGCGCTTCCTGATCCCCGCGGCACGGACACACCATATTCCGATTCAGTTCACATGAATGACCAGAACCGGGCAGCCGTCCGCGGCTGCCTGTACAGCTTCCTCTTCCTCCGCGTTCGGCTGGCGGATGACCTGCGCCAGTCCGTCTGACGCGATTTCAAACACGGCCGGACAGGTTCCGGCACACTGGCCGCATGCAATGCAGCCCGCTCTGTCAATTTCCACCTTCACAAGCATTCCCCTCCTTTCATCAGATCTGATCCAGCATGCGCAGGATGGCTTCCTTGCTGTGCACGCCGGTCATGGTTGCCGCCGGTGTCCCGCTGCGGAACAGCATCAGCGTTGGAACCGAGCTGATATGGTACAGCCCCGCCAGCTGCGGCTCCTTGTCTACATTGACCTTGCACACCCGCACCGCATCGGTTTCCGCTGCGATTTCTTCCACAACCGGCTCCAGTTTCCGGCATGGGCCGCACCAGTCCGCCCAGAAATCCACCAGCACCGGCTTTTCCTGGCGCAGTACCTGTTCTTTAAAGCTGTCCGTTGTCACAGCAATCGGCTGATTCATCGCCATTCCTCCTCCGCCCGCCATCCGGCAGGCGGTTTTAGTTTTCCCGTTCCGTCGCGTGCTATCCATCCGCCGCGCGGGCTTTTTTTCGATATTTTTCTGTTTTTTGCACATTTCCTGTTCCACAAACGCACACCTGTGGTATAATAAACGAAACCCATGCCCAATTCGCCCATATATATGGCAAACCCTGGGGCATGTGAGGAATTTTCATCGTACAGCAGCCGCTGTGCGGGTATGAAATTTAGGAGGGAATTTTTTTATGAGTAAAAAACGCAGCAGCTTTTCCAGCCGCATCGGCTTTGTCCTGGCTGCGGCGGGATCTGCCGTCGGTCTCGGAAACCTGTGGAGGTTTCCATATCTGGCAGCCAAATATGGCGGCGGCACGTTCCTCGTCATTTACCTGATTCTCGTGCTTACATTCGGCTATTCGCTGATGACGGCAGAGATCACGCTGGGACGCAAAACCCGTCTGAGTGCAGTCGGTGCATATGGAAAAATCGACAGGCGGTTTAATTTTATCGGCCTTCTGTCCTGTCTTGTGCCGATTATCATTATTCCGTATTATTGCGTTATCGGCGGCTGGATTATCAAATATCTCGGCGTATTTGTCACAGACGGTGCGGCAACCGCAGCGGCAGACAGCTACTTTACCGATTTTATCACCAGCCCGATTCAGCCGTATGTACTGATGGTCATCTTCCTGACCATTACGGCGGTCATCGTTTCGTTTGGCGTCAAGCGCGGCATTGAAAATGCCAGCCGCATTATGATGCCGCTGCTGATTATACTGTCCATCGCCATCTCGATCTATTCCATGACCCGTCCGGGCGCATGGGAGGGTGTCAAGTATTACCTCACCCCGCATTTCTCCGATGTCTCGCTGAACACGCTGCTCGGCGCACTCGGACAGATGTTCTTCTCGATGTCGCTCGCCATGGGCATTATGATTACCTATGGCTCGTATATGATGGATGACACCGACATCGAAAAATCAGTCTCCCAGATTGAAATTTTCGACACCGGCATTGCATTCCTCGCCGGCCTGATGATTATCCCGGCAGTCTTCGCCTTTTCCGGCGGCGATGAGGAAGCACTCAACGCAGGTGCGGGCCTGATGTTCGTCACCATGCCGAAGGTATTCGCAAGCATGGGCTTCGGTACCGTTATTGGCATTGCGTTTTTCGTGCTGGTCTTCTTCGCGGCGCTCACCTCGAGCATCTCGCTGTATGAAACCGTTGTCTCGATTTTCTGTGACAAGTTCCATATTTCGCGCAAGCTCTCCTGTGTCGTCACCTATGTCATCTGCCTTGTGCTCGGCTTCTTCAGCGCACTCGGTTATGGCACGCTGTCCGGCATTGCACCGCTCGGCATGAGCTTCCTCGACTTCTTCGACTTCATCTCCAACAGTATCCTGATGCCTCTGGTTGCCCTGCTGACGTGCATCTTCCTCGGCTGGATTGTCGGTCTGAACACCATCACGGACGAGGTCAAGAAGAACTCCGCCTTCAAGCGTGAAAAAATGTTCCGCGTCATGATGCGCTGGATTGCTCCGGTCTTCCTGATTGCAATCCTCATCAGCTCGGTGCTCAGCGCACTCGGCATTATCAGCATCTGATTCCATTTTAAGCAGTATAAAAGCCGCCCGTTTGGGCGGCTTTTTTTCCGGTTCACGCTGCATTTCCAGTTGATATCCCTGATTCCGGCAGGTTCAATCATCTCGATTTTCTTTATGGACACGCCCTTTCCCTGATTCTGTGCTATAATAACCGAACAGGCAGAGAGGAGTGATATTTTGCAAAGCATAAACGATCTGGCAGATGAATTCAAAGCCTGCCAGAAGGTTCTTCTGGCGCTCGGAGATGAAAATCGCCAGCATCTGATTCTGGAGATGATGCAGACAGGAGAATGTGATGGTATCCGTGTGGGCGCAATCGCCGAACGAACCAATCTCTCCCAGGCCACTGTGTCCCACCATCTGCGGGTGCTGAAAGATGCCGGCCTTGTCAAAATGCGCCGGGAGGGCACAAAAAATTATTACTACTTTGATGTCGATACCGAAGCCATGAACCAGCTTTTGCAAATGCTCACCCATGCAAAGCAACTCATGGAATCCCTGCCCGACCGAAGCGGCGAAAACAGATAAATCCGGAGGAATGACATATGGAACTGATGGAAGCGATGAAAGCCCGGCACAGTGTCCGGCAATACACAGACAAACCCATTGGGGCGGACATCCTGCATGCGCTGCAGGAGGAAATTGCCGCCTGCAACAAAGAGGGCAATCTGCACATCCAGCTTGTGACGGATGAGCCGAAGGCATTTGACAGCTTTATGGCCCATTACGGCAAGTTCAGCGGCGTCACAAATTACATTGCACTGGTCGGCAAAAAAAGTGACCGGCTGGACGAGTTGTGCGGATATTACGGCGAGCGGCTGGTGCTGAAGGCACAGCAGCTCGGACTGAACACCTGCTGGGTGGCGATGACCTATAAAAAAATCCGCGGAGCATTTACCATCGGTGCCGGCGAAAAGCTGACCGTTGTCATTGCCCTCGGCTACGGAAAAACACAGGGCGCGGCACACAAATCCAAAGCCCCTGAAGCTGTGAGCAATGCAGACAGCAGCTCGCCCGGCTGGTTCCGGGCAGGTGTAGAGGCGGCATTGCTCGCCCCGACTGCGATGAACCAGCAGAAATTCACGCTGACCTGTGCAAATGGCAGGGTCACTGCAAAAGCAGGCACCGGCTTTTATTCCAAAGTCGATCTCGGCATTGTAAAGTATCACTTTGAGATCGGCGCAGGCCGGGAAAATTTTGACTGGGCATAACCGGAAAAAGCAAGGCTGCAGGAAATTCCTGCAGCCTTTTTTGTTTGAGCCGGGATGCACCGTCCAACGGTTTCCTCAAGGGCGGATTTTACTCCGTTCGCACAATCCAAAGGCTCCCTCCGATGAGGGAGCCTTTTTTTCGGCATGATTTACGGTTTTCCCTTCACCCGCTCCAGAATCCAGTCCGCACAGCGGGCGGATGCCTTTCCGTCCACACAGAAGCCCATCCTGTCAAAAAATGCCGCGCAGTCGCGCTGATAGACAGCCTCATCGAACGCCGCGATGTGCTGCACCATTTCCTCATTGGATTTCGCCAGCGGGAACGGCGTGTCATCAATCGGGAAATAGAAATTCCGGTCATTTTTATATGCGTCAATGTCGGTCGCAAACTGGAAGCACGGGCGGCGCGTCAGCGCAAAGTCGAACATCAGCGATGAATAATCCGTAATGACCGCATCGCAGGCGGACAGCAGCAGCTGCATGTCGTCAAATGCCGTCGCGTCAAAGGTGGTCTTGTTGTCAAAACGCAGGTCTTTCGCGCGCTGCATCACATGCGGATGCAGGCGCACGAGCGCAATCCACTTCCCGCCGAACCGCTTTTCACAGGCGTCACAGACCGCGTGATAATCCAGGCTGTATGCATCGAGCGAGCCGTCCGCACGGAAGGTCGGCGCATACATGACCAGCTTGCGGCCCTCCGGCAGATGCAGCGCGCGGCAGACCTTCTCTTTTGCATCCTTCGGCGGATGCACGAGGATGTCATTGCGCGGTGCGCCGTACTGCTCGACCGGGCCGTCATACCAGAACGACTTCCGGTAAATGTTTGTCATAAACGTGCTGTCGGAAATAATCGCATCGATCTGCTGCGAATCGCGCTGCGCATAAGCCGCATAAGTCGCGTCCTCCTTGCTCAGCTTATCTGCCACATCGCGTTCAATGCGCTTGAGTGCAAAGCCATGCCAGGTCTGCATGTAATACTGCCCGGCTTTTTTATGGCGCGCACCCTTGCGGCAGTTGTCCACCCAGACCCGTGCCGTGCACATTTCCCGGATTGCCGCCATCGTGTCATATTTCACGACGCGCATGCCTTCCGGCGTGCCCGCGTTTGCCGGATCCTTTGCCAGCCAGACGAGATCGAGGTCTTCGTCCCGCCGGAGCAGCTCATCGGCAACCGCCTTCGGATTGTCCGAATATCCACGGCCATAATAGCTGGTAAATACAATTTTATTTTTCTTTACCGGCAGGACACTGCCCAGCGTCCATGCCAGACCCTTTTGAATCTTCTTTCCAATGGACATGTGCTCAGTCCTCCTGTTCCACGTGCAGCAATGCACGGTTTTTCCAGATCACAACAATGCGGAACAGCAGGATGGCGATTTCCGCAACCGATACCAGTGCGCCGAGCGTGACCATATTCATATTTCCGGTGAAATACAGCACCAGCAGGTTGAACACATGCAGTGCCGAGCCGAATACAACGGAATAATTCGCATATTTTGACAGTCCCATCGCGCTGAGCGTCGGGAAACCAAGGATATAGCTCGGCAGGATGACAATGACAACCGGCAGCATGACGCGCAGCACCGGTGCCGCATCGCCATAGCCCGCGCCGAACACGATTTCACACAGCGGGCGCGCAAAAATAAACACAATCGCACAGCCGCCGATGATAACCGGCATGATGATTTTCAAAATCTTCCAGACCAGCTTAAAATCCTTATTCTTGGTCATATAGGGATACATACTGTCGGAAATCGGTGACAGGCCGTTTTTGGCAGTCGTCACCAGCTTGTCCGCCAGAGAATAATAACCGATGGATGAGCCTGCGGAAATAACACTCAGAATAACCGTATTGCTCGCGGTATATACCGAGGTGGCAATGCGCGAATAGAAAAACGTGCTGGAACGGCGGAAGCTGTCCCAGACCTCCCGTGCCGTGCACCTGACAAACCGGATGTCCATCTGGCGGTACAGATGTACATATACGCCGATCAGCGCGGCAGTATTGCCGATGATATTCAGAATCGGAATGATGCAGTACTGCTCCGGTCGCTTGAGCAGCAGCACGATCATGACGGTGAAAAACGTCTTGATCGCAACAGTGCGTACGGTAATGGCGGTCATCTGCTCCAAACCGCGGTACAGATAATCCGGAATCATGGAGTTGACTGCGGTCGCAATCAGGAACAGCATATAAAATGTGCGGTCTTCGCGCCACGACGGCAGAATCTGACACAATACCAACAAGACAATCACCGAGCCGATGGTCAGAAAAATCTTATCGATGGTGACTGCGGTCAGGATTTTGGACACCTTCCCCCTGTCTTCACGGTTGCGCGAGACATCCTCCGTCGCACTGAGCAGGAAGCCGAAATCGATGACCAGCTGGAAATACACCATGATTGCCGTCGCAACGCCCAGCTTGCCGTAATATGTCGGGCCGAGCACACGGGTCTCATACGGGACAACAATAAAGCTGAGCAGATACGTCGAAAACTGCATGATGTACAGCATGACAGTATTTTTTAACAGCACGCCCTTTTTGGAGCTGAGGGCATTTTTATTGAACTTCAAAACAGGAAATCCTTTCTTTATTTTCTCAGCCGCCGACTTTGTTCTTTGCGCGGAACAGTGTGGCGAGCAGACGGTACCGGCGATGCAGCAGCAGACGGAATGCCAGCTTTTTGGCACGCGGCAGCTGTGCCACATAGCGGTTCTTCTCAAAGCCCGGGAAATATTTGCGCATATACTGATAAAATTCCTCCAGCAGCGGATGCTTCGGGTCGGTCATCAGCACGCGGACAGATGCCGCGAGGAAAATATGGTCAATGGCCAGACGGCACAGCTCATCCCGATAGCGCTCAAACAGGCCGTTTTCCCGGTACCAGCCCAGCAGGTCGTCAAATGCATCGATGATCTCATGATTGCGGTCGACATTCTTGTTGCGCGTGATGGAATTTTCGCGCACAACATAGTAATAATACGGGCGATGTACCGAGGCAATGCTTTCCGCCTTTGCAAACAGCTTGGTCGTCGTGCGGATGTCCTCATACCACACGCGTCCCGGATAGCGGATGCCGGTTTCCAGAAACAGCCGGCGCGCATAAATGCGTGTCCATGCATTCGGCAGGGCGAGCAGCAGCTCCGGCGTGTCTGCCAGCGTAAACACGCGGTCCTCCGGCAGCGGATCAATGAAAACCTGTGAGGTATCTCCTCCATTGTCCACGCGGAAGCCAAAGCTGATGATTTCGGCATGTGTCTCGTCTGCCTTTTGGGACAGCTCTTCCAGCATGGTTTCATCAATATAATCGTCACTGTCCAGAAAGACCAGATAATCGCCCAGCGCATGCTCCAGACCGACATTGCGCGCGTCGCCCAGTCCGCCGTTAGGCTTATGGATGACACGGATTTTTTCGGGCGCCTGCGCCGCAAGGGTATCGCACAGCGCACCGCTTCCGTCAGTCGAGCCGTCATCTACCAGGATGATTTCATATTCGTCATTGCGCTGCGCCAGAACAGACTGCACGCACTTTTCCAGATAATCTTTTACGTTGTATACGGGGATTACTACACTGAATTTCATACTGTTCTCCTCATTTCCCGATATGGGGTTATTATAATCCCTTTGCACAGTGTATGCAAGGGAAAGTGCAGGAATCTGCTGCCTGCAACCGCCGGTTGCGTACAAATCAACCGCAGATGGTAGCCATGCAACCGCAGTTTCTGGTATGATAGAGGAAAGAAAGAGAGGTGCTGGGCATGACAATTTCCGACAGAATCCGCGAGCTGCGCCGCGCGAGGGGCATTTCACAGGAAGAGCTTGCCGCAGAAATCGGCGTATCCCGCCAGGCGGTGTCCAAATGGGAGAGCGGACAGAGTGTGCCTGACCTAGACCGGGTCATCGCACTCAGCGATTATTTTGAAGTCACAACCGACTATTTGTTAAAGGGCATTGCACCAACTGTGCCGCAGTCCGGCAAACAGGCACCCAACGCATCGGTGTTTGCCATCGCCGGGACGGCATTGAATGTCATCGGGCTTGCCACCTCCTGCGGCGTATGGTACGAGGAACAAAATGCAATGGCAATTATTATCGGTCTCATTTTTATGGCGATGGGCTGCATGATCTTCGGCATCGGCATGGTCTGCCCCTCTGCGGACACCCGGCTGAAGGCAAAGGACCTGTTCTGGAAGGTCAACATCTGGATTCTTGTCTTCCTGCCGCTGGCGGTCGTGTACAACATTCTGACAGGCGGGCTTCCGGCACCCTATCCGCTGCGGCGCGGGCCGCTGTTTTCCTTCCAGATTGCTTTCTGGATCATTTATCTCGCCATCTGCCTGCTGGCACAGCGGTATCTCCGCCGAAGCAACAGCAAAAAAGACGACTAACAAAAAAGGAGACATCCGCGGATGTCTCCTTTTTCTTTTATCCATTGTATCCGGCCCGTACATCCGCGCGGCGTTGGGGCAACTGCCGGACCGTCCGTCCGACATGTTCGCTACTCGCGGGAGCGAGCCAGAAAGGTTTTCTTTTGCCTATTGTTTTATCCACTGTATCTGTCTCGCACAACCCACGCGGCGTTGGGGCAACTGCCGGACCGTCCGTCCGGCATGTTCGCTGCTCGCGGGAGCGAGCCAGAAAGGTTTTCTTTTGCCTATTGTTTTATCCACTGTAT
>CALYTA010000010.1 GCA_945486175.1 uncultured Clostridia bacterium
ATATGCCGGTATCTTTGAATTTCTCTTACCCCCCTTTTTATTTTGTGAAACGTATGCGAACGAAGCGGCCGCCCGTTTGGGCGGCCGCTTTGTCGTGTTTTTTTGTGTTTCCATGCCGAACTGCACGCGCAGCGCTTTGCAAGCTGCGGTAAAACTGCTATAATAAAAAGCATCAGAACATATTCCGCCCGATTTTTCGGAGGAGGTTTTTCTTTATGCCGAATATTATTCATGCCGCTGATTTCCATATCGGCGCAAAATTTGATTTTCTTCCGGCCGACCGCGCTGCGGAGGCCGTCAGCTTACAGCTCGCCGCACTGCAGTCGTTTGTGGCATATGCCGGTTCGTCCGCAGCGGACGCTGTGCTCATCGCCGGAGACCTGTTCGACACGCCGGAGGTGCGCCCGCAGATTTCCTCTGCCGTATTTGCAATACTGGCAAAGTGCCCGTGTCCGGTGTTCCTTTCCCCCGGCAACCACGACTATTATCATGCAGGCAGCCCCTATGCCATGCAGCCGCTGCCGCAGAACCTGCATGTCTTTACCGGCCGCACGCTGGAACCGGTCGCACTGGACGACGGAAAAACCGTCATCTGGGGCGCAGCCTTCCAGGACAACAAAGCGGTCATCTCGCTCGAGGCACCGCTTGACCCGTCCAGACTCAATATCTGTCTGATGCACGGCGAACTGGGCGGCACAGGCGGATACAACTCGATTTCCGAAAGCGCCGTCATCAGCAGCCGGTTTGATTATATCGCGCTCGGCCACAATCACCGCTTCAGCGGTGTGTTCCGCATCGGCGAGACCGCGCTCAGCTGTCCGGGCTGCTTCTCCGCCACAGCGTCGGACGAAACCGGCGTCAAGGGCTATCTCACCGGACGCATGGAAAAGGGCGATGTCTCGCTGGCACTGCGCCCATCCGAAGCGCTTGAATTTGCGGAGATATCGCTGCCCATGACCGGCCTGCAGAGCGATGCCATGCTCGCGGAAGCGCTGCTGCCGATGCTGCCGCAGCCGCCTGCGCGCATCTGCTGCTCCGTACACCTGACCGGCACGCGCATGTATGAGCCGAATCTGGTTGCCCTGTCGCGTTCCCTGCGCCATTCCTTCTTCCACGCACAGGTCATCGACGAATCCGCTGCCATGCAGGACCTGTACCGCTATCAGAAGGATGACGGCCTGCGCGGCACAGTGACGCGTGATTTCCTGGCGCGCATGGAAAAATGCAGCCGGGATGAAAAATCCTGTGCCAAGCTGACGCTTGCGCTGGAATATGCCCTTGCCGCGCTCGACGGGCGCGAGCTGGACTGATGAAAGGATTTGTGCATGCAAAAAGAAAAACAAACGCGCAGAGACGAGGTCCGTGTACGCATTGTCCTGACGGTTCTCATCGTCATCTGTGCCATCCGCCAGTTCATGAACGGTGATTACCAGAATGTTTTCATCTGTGTTTTGTCGCTGTTCCTTCTCGGCCTACCGCGCTTTATCGAAGAAAAGCTCGATCTGGATCTCCCTCCGTTTCTCGAAGTCATCATCATGCTGTTCATCTTTTCGGCGGAAATCCTGGGCGAAATCAATGCATATTATGAAAAAATCCCCATGTGGGACACGATGCTGCACACCATCAACGGTTTTCTGATGGCTGCCATCGGCTTTTCTCTCGTTGATATTTTCAACCGCAGTGAGCGCTTCCTCGTCAAGCTGTCTCCTGTCTTTGTCGCCATCGTCGCGTTCTGCTTTTCCATGACTATCGGTGTTCTGTGGGAGTTTTTTGAATTTTTTATGGACAGAACCTTCGCCATGGACATGCAGAAAGATTTTTTTGTGACCACGATCAACTCGGTGGCACTCAATCCAAGCGGCGCAAATGCCGCAATCCATGTCGATGTGGATTCCCTGCTCGTCAATGGTGAGGACTGGATTGCCAAATACGGCGGTTATCTCGACATCGGCCTGATCGACACGATGAAGGATCTGTTTGTCAACTTCATCGGCGCGGTGGTCTTTTCGTTCATCGGATATTTCTATGTCAAGCACCGCGGACGCGGACGCCTGGCACCCAAGTTTATTCCGGTCATCAACCATGGTGACGGCTATGGCGTGGACAACTTTGGCAATCCGATTCCGGAAAAGCCACAGAAAAAGGACAGAAAGCCGTCTTCAAAAAAACGCAGTGAATAGCAAGCAAAACCGGCACGCCTGCGCGTGCCGGTTTTTGTTTACCCGTATACAATATTATACCGGAATTTCATCATGATCTGTGCGAGCTGTGCGCGTGTCGCCTGGCCGCGCGGCAGCAGCCGATTGTGATCCGTGCCCGAAATCAGGCTGTTGCCCACTGCCCACTGCATCGCGTGAATCGCCCAGTTGGATACGTCCTGATCGTCATCGTAGCTGCTGATGCTGACATACGATGTTGTCGAATGACCGTTGAGATCGGCATATTTATACAAAATCACAGCGGTCTGTTCACGGGTAACGTAATCGTCGGGGGCAAATTTTCCATCTCCCACACCCGCTGCAACGCCGTTTTCCGATGCCCAGATCACCGCACTGGTATACCACTTTCCATCCCCGACATCGCTGAACGGGGACTGTCCTGTCACTTCAGGCGCGCCGGACATGCTGTACAGTACCTGTACCAGCATAGCACGCGTCATGGTTTTGTTTGGCGCGAAGGTCGTCGGCGTAATGCCTGCAAACAGGCCATTGCCGCGGGCATACGACACGGCATTGTAATACCATGCCTTCTGCGACACATCGGTAAACGGCAGTAGTTCCACCGTCACGGTGCATTGCGCACACTCGCCGTTGACGCTGCGAACGGTGATGACAGCTGTGCCCTCGGCGTTTGCCGTTACAATGCCGTCACTGGAAACCGATGCCACCTCCGGTGTATCGCTGCTCCAGGACAGGATATCCTCCGGCGCATTGTTCGGAATGGCAGACGGAATCAGGCGTAGCTCTGCGCCCACATGGGTCGTCGCACCGGTACTGCTCAGCCCGATCGTGTCGTGAACGGACACAATCACCGGGATATCGGTCACAGCCGTGTAATTCTGCGTATCAATCGGCGTATAGGTCAGATAAAAAGTTTGTTTTCCCTCCTGCATGCCGACCGACTGCTCCGGCTCCTGCCATGCAAAGCAGCTGTTGTGCAGCACATCGCACAGGCTCTGCCCGCAGAGTGCCGACAGCCCCTGCGGCGCCTCGACCTGCGGCACAGCCTTTTCAATGGTGAACCGCACTTCGGTCTTTCCGCCGTATGTATCCAAACCGGACACCATCACCTGCGCTGTTCCCGCGCCGGTATTGTTATGGTAGGCCACCGTGCACGGCACCTCTGTCCCGTCCCCGGCTGTCGCCGTCACCGACGGCATGCAGGCTTCTCCGGTATAGGTGTACACCGACTGGGACAGCTGTATATCCGCATCCGCAATGCTCTGAATCTCCTGGAATGTAAGCCCCAGCAGAGCAGCCGCCTTTTCGGCTGCACTCCCTGTGCAGCTGCGGATCACAGCATTCGCCGGGAACGCATTTGCCTGAATCTCCGTCACGGACGGAAGAATATCAATCGATGGCAGCGCCGTACAGCCTGCAAACGCACTGCTGCCGATGCGTTTTACCGTATCCGGCAGCACAACCGCCGTGTCCAGCGCGGTACAGCCGCTGAACGAACGGCTGCCCACCGAGGTGATGCCGCAGCCGATATCCAGCGCCGTAATCTGATCGACCAGCTCCGCCCACGGGGCTTTGCCCTCCTCATAGTCGCTCATTCTGCCGCTGCCGCGCAGCGTCAGCACGCCGTTCTCTGCCAGGCTCCACGTGATATCATTCCCGCAGGTGCCCTTTCCAAGCAGCCTGCTCTCCGGCTCGTCCTCCGGTCCCGGCTCATAGCTGGTCTCGGCAATCGGATAAGCAGCGGTAAATTCATCGCTTGTATAATCCGACCACGCCTCATGTCCGAGGAAGCCGTCCTTGCCGCGCATGAAATAATCGTGCCAGGAGGAGCCCGCATCCCACGTGCTGTCCAGATAATAATATACATCTCCGAACTTCACGATGTTCCACGCATGGTTTTCGCCGCTTGCCGTCGCAGTTCCCGCGATGATGCGCGTCGAGAAGCCCGCTTCACGCAGCATCCGGTACAGCAGCAGGGCATACCCCTGACAGACCGCAGTGCCGCCTGTCAGCGCATTGTATGCAGTATATTTCTGTGTCGTCGTGTCCTCGTCATCATAGCTTACATTCTCACAGATAAACGAATAAATGCGGTCTATTTTCTGATAATCGGTGGCATTCTGGAGATCAAGTGACCGCAGCGTTTCCGTCAGTTTTTCATTCAGCTCCCGCTCCTGCTCCGCTGTTGTATAATAGACAAACGAATAGATAAATTTATAGGAATACGTACTGGTTCCGTCGCCGTTTACAACCGACTCCCCCTGAATGTTGCAGACATACCGCCCGTACTGCCAGCGCAGGTAATCGCCTTCATTTTCATTCCCGGTTTCTTCCAGCGCCTTTGCAACAATGCTTTTGACGATGCTGACCTTCGGATCCTCGCTGTTCGAGCGGACGGTTGTGCGGTAAGCAATCGTAATCACCTGCTGGCGGTTTGCCATCTGGCTGCGCACAAAGCCCGCCGCATCGGCAATATCTGTATAATATGTCGTCGCAGACGCACCGCGTTCCCCCTGCTGCGCCTGTTTCTGCCGAAAGCTCGGCGGATCCTCTGTAATTGAATCCGTGTCATCCGACGGCGGCACTTCGTCCGCCGTTCCGCCATACAGGGGATTGACAACTGTCACGGAGCCGGTGAGCGGTACGGCCTTGCCATACTCAGTGTGTGTGGCGGCCGCCGGAAGCTGTCCTGTCAGGAGTGCCAGCAGAAGCAGCAGCGGCACAAATCTTTTTTTCATCCCATTACCTCCAAAGTCCTATCATCCTCAATTCCCCCTGTATAATTATACCCTAATTTGATGCACCCGGCAACCAAAACCCACTCATATATTCATTTGTTTGACAAAAAAAGACCCGCCCGGAGCGGGCAGGCCTTTTTCACATATTATTCCGCGTAGGTCAGCAAATCTGCGACACTTTTGCGGCGCGGTGCATTCGGTGTTTCATCCGGATAGCCGACCGCGATCAGGGCGACAAGCTCCTGATCCTCCGGCACATGCAGATACTTTTCCAGCTCCGGGCGATCAAAGATACCCATGATAACCGTGCCGAGACCATGCTCATGTGCAGACAGGCAGAAGGTCTGTGCCGCAATGCCGCAGTCATACATCTGCCAGCCGTCGCCGCGGTCAGTCGTGAACGAACCGTCGCGCTCATATCCGCTGCGCTTTTTGACGCAGCACTGCGCGATGAGCAGCGGTGCTGTGGACAGCGTGTGCTTGTTGAACGCTGCATACTCTTTTGCAATCGCATCGATGGCTTCCCGGCCCTCAATGGCGATATAACGCGAAATCTGTGTGTTTTTCCAGGACGGCGCATAAGCTGCCGCCGCAATAACATCCTCCAGAACCTCGTGCGGCACCGGCTGTTCGGTAAACTTGCGGACGCTGCGCCGGGTCATGATACACTCTTTTGTATTCATTTTGGTTCCTCCCTGATGAACTTTTGATCTTTTTTCAGTGTACTCCATCATTTGGGAAAATGCAACAGCAAATCAGACTATTTTCCTCCGCCGGACGGGCGGAAATTCTTGCGGTATTTTCCGGGCGACATGCCGATATATTTGGTAAACATCGCGTTAAAATGGCTGGAATTGTCGTAGCCGACCATTCCGGCAATCTTTGTAATGGAATAATCAGTGTACATCAGCAGGCCCTGCGCCTTGCCGATGCGCAGGCGGATGACATACTGCATGGGGGAATATCCGGTGCTCTCCTTGAAGATATGTGCCAGATAATAGGGATTGATATGCAGCGCGCAGCTGATGGCAGGAAGGGAAATATCCTCACTGTAATGCGCTTCGATATACTGGCGGATGCGCCCGATGAGCTGTTCGCTTTTGCTGGCAGGCGCATCGCTCTGCGCATTGTGCTGATACAGGCGGACGAGCAGCGATACCAGTCCGGACACCAGGAACTGGCAGGTCTCGGCATACTGTTCGCCGTCATCGTTCAGCAGGCCGTGAATGGTATCCAGCACGCTGCGGAATACGGGAAATGATTCACCCAGCGCGAGCACCGGACAGGTGCCGGGGGCAACCAGTGCGCCATCCGGCAGCCCGGCCAGCCGGACCTGTTTCAATCCGACGGCAACCATAGTCGTGTCGGCAGTGAGCCGCGCGTCCTCATCGTGCAGCACACCCTCGCTGATTGCGACAATATCCCCTTCCTGAATCATATACTGCGACTCACCGACGGTATAATTGGCGGAGCCTGTCGTGACGAGCAGCAGCTCAGAGATATCCTCATGGCTGTGCATGATGCGCGGCGGCGAAAAGGATTCACCGATTTTCTTTTTCCAGATATATACGAGCACAGGCGGAGCGCCGCGGAAACAGCTCGGATACTGTCCGGCGATAAAATTCTGATACATCCAATCAACTCCTGCACAAAGCAAATATTCTTTCCTGACAGCAGTATACCATAGTTCCATGCAGAAAAGCAAAAAAATGCTGCGGAACCTTGCGTTCCGCAGCATTTTCAGATGTATGGTTTACAGTCAGTCCAGTCCCCACGCAGTGGAAAGGGCAGACGAATTGAAGACGACAAACAGAGCTGTGATGATATGGACAATGGAGCCTTCCGCCGCACTGAGCAATCCGAATGCCGCCATCAGGATGAACCAGAAATTGATGGACATCGTGATGAAGACATTGGATTTGATCTTTTTCATGACCTTCTGGGACAGCTGGAACAGATAGGACACCTTGCGTACCTCATCATCCACCAGCACGATATCGGCGGAATTGGTCGCGATGTCGCTGCCGATGCCGCCCATTGCCATGCTGACATAAGCGGATTTCAGCGCGAGCGAATCGTTTACGCCGTCGCCGATCATGCAGACATGGTCCTTTCCGGTCTCCAGCTTCATGAGTCGGTTCATCTTGTCCTCCGGCAGCAGGTCGGCATAGACCTCCGGAATGGTCAGCTGTTCCGCAATGGTATTTGCCGTGGCAGCGCGGTCACCTGTCAGCAGAACAGAATGCACCTTCAGCTCCTTCAGGCGGATAATCATCTGGCGCGCATGGATGCGCAGCGTGTCAGCAAACACAAGGAAGCCCGCATAGGTGCCGTCAACCAGTACAAAGATGCAGCTCGCACCCTTTTCCGTGCCGAAGGCATCGCTCTCCCGACGCGCCGCATCCGGAATGTCTGCGCCTTCCATCAATTCCGGCTTGCCGAGGCGGACAGTGTACCCATCCACCGTCGCGGAAACGCCCAGACCCGCGGAAACGGTGAAGTCCGTGCAGTCAGACAGCGGAATATTGTGCTCCTGCGCATGGCGCAGCAGCGCCTTGCCGAGCGGGTGCTCCGAGCTCTGCTCGGCAGATGCCGCGAGCGCGAGCAGCTGCTCACGCGAAAAGGAACCGTCACAGCGCACATCGATCAGCTCCGGCTTGCCATAGGTCAGCGTGCCGGTCTTGTCAAATGCCGCCTTCGTGACATGCGACAGGCGCTCCAGCGCATCACCGGAACGGATGATGACACCATATTTCGATGCATTTGCCATACCCGCGAGAATCGCAGTGGGTGTCGCCATCGTAAACGCACACGGGCAGAACACGACGAGTACGGTCACCGCACGCGACGGGTCGCCGGTGATGCCGTACACGGCAGCCGCAACGGCCAGTGCGGCGAGGGAAAGCCAGGTCGCCCAGCGGTCTGCCTGTCCGATGATCGGCGCCTTTTCCGCATCAATCTGCTCGGCAAGCTGCACCATGCGCTGCATGGCACTTTCCTGCCCGACATGCTCGGCGCGCATGGTGAATACGGCGAACTGGTTGAGCGTGCCGCTGATGACCGCATCGCCCTCTTTTTTGTCCACCGGCATGGATTCACCCGTCATAACCGACTGGTCAACCGAGGTCTGTCCCTCCAGAATCACGCCGTCCACCGGGATGGTCTCGCCTGCGAGGACGGAAATCGTGTCCCCGACCCGGATCTCCCCAACCGGGATGTCAACTGTCTTGCCGTCGCGTACAACATGTGCGGTCTGGGGCGTCAGCGCAGTCAGCCGTGCGACACCCTCATGCGCATGGCGCTCCGTCATCAGCTCGACGCGGTGTGCCACCAGCATGATGAATGCAACCATGCCTGCGGCAAAATATTCGCCGAGCACAATCGCCAGCACCATCGTCACCGGGACGAGGAAGCCGGAGCGCAGCCGCTTCTGCTCCGCCATGCCGCGCACAGCTTCCACTGTAAACGGCACACCGGACAGCAAAATAGCAATCCATGCCGCATCAATGCCCGCCGCAGAAATTCCCAGCAGCGAGAGCACCAGCCCGGCAGCAGACAGCACGCAGAGTACGGTCAGCACCGTGCTGCCGTTGTGTTTGCTTTTCATTTGTTTTCACTTCTCCTTCAATTTTATACTCCAACAACTCCAAAAGTCCGCGTTTTCGCGGAAACATGTTCTATTATAGCCCAACAAAACAGAAAGGTCTATACTTCATCCGTGAACATTTGGTGAAAACTGGCGTGTTTTGGTGAGATGATGGCATTTGTCACGCCGTGCAAAATGTGGTATCCTATTATCCGAGAAAAAATGTCTGTGGAGGAACGCTATGATTGCACTGATTGCCGCGTGTGCGGAAAACCGGGTCATCGGGAAGAATGGCCGCATTCCGTGGGATATCCCGGCGGAAAAGCACCGGTTCCGCGACCTGACCATGGGGCATGTCATGGTGATGGGACGGAAAACCTATGAGGAAATCGGCCGGCCTCTCCCCGGTCGGGAAACCGTTGTCATTTCCCGCACCAAAAATTTTGACGAGCCGCACTGCATCACCGTGCCGGGCCTGCCGCAGGCGCTCGCGCTGGCAGGCGCACAGGATGTCTTTATCTGCGGCGGCGCACAGCTGTACCGCGAGGCATTGCCGCTGGCGGATGTGCTGTATCTGACCGAAATCCACGCATATTTTGACGGAGACACACAGTTCCCTCCGTTTGACCGCGCCGCGTTTGAGGAAACCGAACGCACGGATGTGGCTGGCGAAATCCCCTATACATTCGTGACATATCTGCGCCGCGCGATGGATTATGCGCAGGCGCGGGATTACATCGCACAGCTGGCCGCGCAGAAGGGCATTGTGCCCGGCCTCGGGCCGATGCGTGCACTGCTGGCGCGGCTGGGCAACCCCCAGGACCGGCTGCCGTTTGTCCATATCGCGGGCACCAACGGAAAAGGCTCAACGCTTGCCATGACCGCCGCCATACTGCGCGCGGCAGGCTGCCGCGTCGGAACCTATGCCTCCCCTGCCGTGTTCCACGAACGCGAATGCTGGCAGGTAAACGGCGAAATGATCTCCGAAGCGGACTATGCCGCATGGATGACGCGCCTGCGGGCGCTGTGCGAAGCCATGCAGGCAGACGGGCAGGCGACACCGACCGCCTTTGAACTGGAAACCGTGCTTTCCTTCTGCTGGCTGGCACAGCAACGCTGTGATATCGCGGTCATAGAATGCGGCATGGGCGGGCGCGACGACGCGACAAATATCATACAGACAACCGCCGTCAGCGTGCTGACTTCCATCGGCATGGACCACATGAAATTCCTCGGCTCGACGATTGAAGAAATCGCGCGCGCCAAGGGCGGCATCTGCAAGCCCGGTGTCCCCGTCGTCTTACAGGGACAGGATGCATGCGTCGAGCGCGAAATCACTTCGCTCTGCTCACAGAACGGCTGCCCGCTGACCATCGTGCGCCCGGAGGACTGTACCATTACACACACAGACGCACATAACGTGGTGTTCAACTATCTGGAAACCAGAAATATCGCAGTCTCCCTGCCCGGACTGGTGCAGGCGCGCAATGCGGCAACTGCCATCACCGCCGTGCGCCAGCTGAAGAACCTTCCCGTTTCAGAGGACGCCATCCGACGCGGCCTGCGCACGGTGCAGTGGAACGGGCGCATGGAACAGCTGTGCGACCATCCGGTGCTCCTGATCGACGGCGCACACAACCCGAACGCGGCAGCACGCCTGCGCGAGGAGGTTCTGCACCGCTGGCCGGAGGGCAATATTGTGGAAATTGCCGGCGTGCTGGCCGACAAGGATTTTTCCGAGGTCGGACGCCTGATGGCTCCGCTCGCGCGGCATATCATCACAGTGACGCCGGATAATCCGCGCGCACTCGCGGCGGAAGCACTCGCGGACTGCCTGCGGCAGTTCTGTGACAGCGTGATGTCTGCGGACAGCGTGCCGCAGGCACTCAAAGCTGCACTGGACGCAGCTGGTGAGGACGGCGTTGTTGTCGCATTCGGCTCGCTCTCGTGGCTGCACGAGCTGCGGCAGGCGGTGGAGGATTTGACATGATACAGGCAATGGAACGCATCCAGCCGATTTTGCACAGCCCCCGCTATCGGGGCTGGCTGCGGCAGATGGATGAACTGGAAGCCGAACGCATTTATTGCCGGCACGGGCTGCCGCACCTGCTGGATGTGGCACGCATCGCCGCGCTGCTGGCTGCGGAGCGCAGTGCACCATACCCGCGCGATGTAATCTATGCGGCGGCACTGCTGCACGATCTGGGACGGCTGGCACAGTATACAACCGGTGAACCGCACGCACAGGCGGGCATACCGATGGCGCAGGAGCTGCTGCGCGAAACCGCATTCACCGCACAGGAACAGGATGAAATTCTTCGGGCTGTCAGCCGCCACCGGACAGGTGACGCACCGGACAGCCTGGCACAGATTATTTTCGAGGCAGACCATGCCAGCCGCATGTGCTTTGCATGTGAAGCGGCTGTCACCTGCTACTGGCCGCAGGAACGGCGCAACGCAACCGTTCTGCTTTAAAGAAAGGTATTTTTGAAATGATTATTGGTGGAAAAAACTTTGATACTGCGCACCACACCTATGTGATGGGCATTTTGAATGTAACCCCGGATTCGTTTTCCGACGGCGGAAAATGGAACAATATGGATGCCGCCCTGCGCCATGCAGAGGAAATGATTTCAGACGGCGCGGATCTTCTGGATATCGGCGGCGAATCCACCCGACC
>CALYTA010000011.1 GCA_945486175.1 uncultured Clostridia bacterium
ACTCCGGCAAGCTGGGCAAGATCATGCGCGTACATGCAACCTATGATCAGGACATGCTGCTCGACCCGTCCATTCCGCTGGCATGGCGCCATATCAACAAGCTGGCAGGCTCCGGCGCACTCGGCGACCTGTGCAGCCATCTGCTGTCGGTTTCCCAGATGATTCTGGGCGATATCGATGCGGTTTCCGCCGTACAGTCGATTGTCATCCCGGAGCGCCCGCTCAAGGCAGGCTCGGATGAGATGGGCAAGGTGGAGAACGACGATGTTGTGACCTTCCTCGTCAAATATAAAAACGGCGCAATCGGCGACTTTTCGTCCTCCCGCGTTGCGACCGGACGCAAGAACTATTTCTACTATGAAATTCAGGGTACCGAGGGCACTGTGGTCTACAACCTGGAGCGCATGTGCGAGGTACAGGTCTATTTCAAGGCGGATGCCGACAGGGACAACGGCCGCGACTGCGGTTTCCGCACTGTGCTGCTCAACCCGCAGCATGAAGGCTTTAAATGGTTCCAGCCGGCGGGCGGCATTGCGATCGCATTTGACGACATGAAGACCTTACAGGCGCATGCACTGATGCAGGCGATGCATGGCGGCACATACATCTGTGACTTTGAGATGGGTGCAAAAGTTGACAGTGTCATCGGCGCGGTTCTGAAATCCGTTCAGAGCGGCCAGTGGGAAACCTGCTAAGAGGAGGGCAAGACGGGATGTTTAACAATGTAAAGCTCGGCATCGCGCCGATTGGCTGGACGAATGACGACATGCCGCAGCTCGGCGGCGAGCTGACCTTTGAACAGATGATTTCCGAAGCGGCACTCGCGGGCTTTCAGGGCACAGAGGTCGGCGGCAAGTTCCCGACTGACCCGGCAGTGCTCAACAAAGCGCTCGACCTGCGCGGCATGAAAATCGCATCGCAGTGGTTTTCCAGCTTCCTGTGCTCCACGCCGTATGAGGAAAACGAAAAGGCCTTTGTCGAGCAGCTGGATTTCCTCGAACAGATGGGTGCGAGCCGCATCAATGTGTGCGAGCTGACGCGCAACCTGTTCGCAGAGGAGTGCTCGATGTTCGGCGGCAACAAGCCGGTTGCGACAGATGAGGAATGGGCGCGCCTGTGCAGCGGCCTGAATAAGCTGGGCAAAATTGCAGCAGACCGCGGATTTAAGCTGTGCTATCACCATCACATGGCGACTGTTGTGCAGACATTTCAGGAGACCAAACGCCTGCTGGAGCTCACTGATCCGCGCTATGTGTATCTGTGCTTTGACACCGGCCACTTTACGTTTGCCGGAGAGGATGCAGTCAAGGCGGCAAAGGAATTCGGCCCGCGCATCGGCCATGTGCATCTCAAGGACATCCGTCCGGAGATGATGAAACGCGCATATGCAGAGGGCTTCAAGTTCCGCCGTGCTGTGCTCGAGGGTTGCTTCACCATTCCGGGTGACGGATGTGTGGATTATCCCGGCGTGTTTGCCGCACTGAAGGAAGCGCATTATGAGGGCTGGTTCATTGTCGAAGCGGAGCAGGATCCGGCAAAGGCAAATCCATTTGAATATGCATGCATGGCGCGTGATTACATCCGCAAAACGGCAGGTCTCTGATGCCGCGAAAGACAGCATATTTTTGTAATGATTGAGCACAAACGTTTAATGCTTTTCCGATGAAAATATAGTACGATACCTACAGGAAGCAGCACATTGAAATAACTGCTTCTATAGCCCGCAGCGGGAGGGCAAATCGGATATTCAGGAGAGAAGAATATGAAAAAGGTAACATTTGGCGTTGTCGGTATCGGCATGATGGGAAAAATGCACATCACAAACCTTGTGCGCGACCCGCATGCGGAGGTGCTTGCCGTGTGTGCGCGCACCGAGAGCAAGGTAAAGGCAGTACAGGAGGAATTCAATATTCCGCTCGGCTATACGAATGTGGCAGATATGGCTGCCAACCCGGATATTGATGCAATTGTTGTTGCAACCGGCGCGGATGCGCACAAGGAGGCATGCCTGGCGGCCTGCCATGCGAAAAAGCATGTGTTCTGTGAAAAGCCGCTGGCAAAGACGCTGGAGGACTGCGCGGAGATCGAACAGGCAGCGGCGGAAAATGCGGATAAGTTTTTCACGGTTGGCTTTATGCGCCGCTTTGACCCGTCCTATGCGGATGCAAAGCAGAAAATCCGGGACGGCGCCATCGGCACGCCGATCCTGTTCAAGGGCGTTTCGCTTGACCCGGCTTCCGTCCTGCCGGGACATCTGGAAGGCGTCAAGAAGGGCATTTATGTCCCGTGGTTTATCGAGATGGGCAGCCATGACGCAGACCTCGCGCGCTGGTTCCTCGAAGGCGAGCCGGTGGAATCGTATGCGACCGGTGATGCCTATGTGTGCAAAGAACTCGCGGATTACAACGACTATGACAACGGCTTCTCGCTGACAAAGTTTGACAACAACACGACTGCATTTATCCAGGTCGGCAGAACCGCGACATGCAGCCATGTCGAGAGCGAGATTGTCGGCACAAAGGGCACGATCCGCGTCAACAGTGTGCCGCGCAAAAACTATGTCTCCTCGTTCACCGAGGCGGGCTATGTTGAGGAATGCCAGGAGAGCTTCCTTGCGCGCTGGCGCGATGCATTTGAAGCGGAGATGAATGATTTTGTGGACTGTGTGTGCACCGGGCGCAGGCCGGAAGCCACTGCGCATGACGGCACGATGGGCCTGAAATTCTGCCTGCAGCTGCATCAGGCATATCTCGACGGAAAGAAATAATCGAATACCGGTACAGTGCCGCAGCCTGCCAGCAGGCTGCGGCTTTTTTGTATAGTACGGGAGATTTGTGGTATACTATTTGGAAGGAAGCTGTATCGGAGGGAAGGATTTTGAAGAAGCTGTTATTTATCAATGCATGCGTGCGGCGCGAAACCTCGCGCACCAACCGCCTGAGCCGCACATGGGTTGTCCGGCTGTGCCGGGAAGAGCCGTATGAGGTGAAAGAGGTCATTCTGGAGGAGGAAAATTTGCGCGGCCTGGATACCGGTTCGCTTGCCCGCCGCGACCGCCTGCTCAGTGAAGGGCATCTGGAACACGATATGTTCCTCTATGCGCGCGATTTCCGCAAGGCAGATGAAATTGTCATCGCTGCGCCGTATTGGGATATGAGCTTTCCGGCGGCGCTCAAATGCTATCTGGAGGCGGTCAGTGTAGTCGGCCTGACCTTCCGATATCGGGTAGACGGCACGCCGGAAGGTCTGTGCCGCGCGAAGCGCCTGACCTATATCACGACGGCAGGCGGATTTATTGGGGAAAACAATTTCGGATATGATTACGTCCGGGCACTTGCCGCGCTGTTCGGCATTGCCGAGACACAGGAATTCCACGCGGAAGGGCTGGACATCGTCGGTGCGGACACGGAAGCCATCCTGAAACAGGCAGAAGCAGAGCTGATGGCATAAGAAGGGCGCACTGTGGAAAATTCAAAAGTTTCGACTGATTGGATACGCCCTGAAAAGAGCAAAAAAATGACGTTCTCCGGAAAGCTTTTCCGGAAAACGTCATTTTCTGTTTTATTTGTTGATTTTCTTCGGCGTGCGCTGGGAGAGCATGTCCTTCCACACGGTCGGGTGCAGCAGGATGAGCAG
Organism: uncultured Clostridia bacterium; assembly: GCA_945486175.1. GTDB lineage: Bacteria > Bacillota > Clostridia > Oscillospirales > Butyricicoccaceae > Butyricicoccus_A. Next base: position 3,637 of record CALYTA010000011.1, read on the forward strand.
CGGGAACAGCTCCAGTCTGCCCGCGAGCATGTCGAACATCAGCACATATTTGGAGAACATCGTAAAGTGCATGAAGTTCTGTGTCGGGCCGACCAGCTCAAGGCCCGGGCCGATGTTGTTGATGGTTGCAGCCACAGCGGTGAAGTTTGTGACCAGATCCTTGCCCTCAAATGAAAGTGCGAGGACGGAGAACGAAAACAGGATCATAAACGTAATAAAGTACACGTTGGTCGCGCGCACAACCTCGTGCTCGACCGGCTTGCCGTCCACCTTGACCTTGCGGATGATTTTCGGGTGGATATAGGAGCTGAGCTCCTTGACGACCGTCTTGCACAGGATAGCAAATCGGGAAACCTTGATGCCGCCGCCGGTGCTGCCTGCACAGGCACCGACAAACATCAGCAGGACAAGTATTGTCTTGCTCGTCTGTGGCCACAGGTCGAAATTGGCTGAGGAAAAGCCGGTTGTCGTGATGATGGATGCGACCTGAAATGCCGCTTTGGAAATCGCGTCAAATACGCCTGAACACATATTGTGGATGTTGAAGGCGATGACGGCGACTGCGGTGAAGATAATCAGGAAGTAATAGCGGACTTCCTCCATGCTGAACGCCTTTTTGAACTGGCGGAACAGCAGGAAATAATAGGCGTTGAAGTTGACACCGAACAGCACCATAAAGATCGTGACCACCCATTGGATATAGGCGGAATAGCCGATCAGGCTGTCGTTTTTGATGCCGAAGCCGCCGGTGCCTGCCGTGCCGAAGGCGGTGCAGAGCGAATCAAACAGCGGCATATGCCCGGCGAGCAGCAGGATGATCTCGATGACCGTCAGACCGATATAGATGCCGTACAGCAGGCGGGCGGTATAGCGCATTTTCGGCACGAGCTTGCCGACGGATGGGCCCGGGCTTTCCGCACGCATCAGGTTGATATTGGAGCCACCGCTCAGCGGGATAATCGCCAGCAGGAACACCAGTACGCCCATGCCGCCGATCCAGTGCGTAAAGCTGCGCCAGAACAGCGTACAGTGTGCCAGCGCTTCGACATCTTCCACGACGCTTGCACCGGTCGTCGTGAAGCCGGAAATGGTCTCAAACAGCGCGTCGGTAAACGACGGGATTTCCCCACTGATATAAAACGGCAGGCAGCCGAACAGGCTGAGCAGAATCCAGCTCAGTGAGGTCGCAATACAGCCCTCCTTGAGATAAAAGATGCTGGTCTTTGGCTTGCGGAAGGTCATTGCAATGCCGAGCGCAATACACAGCACTGCGGTCAGCAGGAAATAGATACCCTCGGACTCCCGATAGAGAATTGCCGTCAGGCAGGGGAGCAGAAGAAGGGTTCCCTCGATCTTCAATACAGAGCCGAGGATATAGCGGATCATTGATGTATTCATGGCACGGCATCACCTTAAAATATTGCGGATATCCACAAGCCCTTCGTGCTTGGTGACAATCATGACCGTATCGCCCACCTTGATGCAGTCCTGTCCGGTGGGGATCAGGATGCGTCCGTTTCGGTTGATGAACGCGACAAGGAGATTCTTTTTGAGGGGAAGGTCCATGAGTGCGACATTTGTTGCGGCAGAGGGCTTGTCAACGCGGAATTCAATGGCCTCAGCACGGGAGTCAAACATGTGGTACAGCGTTTCAATGTTGCTGTTGGTGGAATTTTTCTTTGCGCGGACATAAGCGATGATGGCTTCCGATGTGATAAAGCGCGGATAAACGACACTGCCGAGGTCGAGCTGGTTGATGACATCCTTAAACGTGATGCGGTTGATCTTTGTGATGACCTTGGCGTGAGAGACCTGCTTGGCATACAGCGTGAGCAGGATATTTTCTTCGTCAATACCGGTCAGCGCGACGAACGATTCCGTATATTGGATGCCCTCTTCCTTGAGCAGCTCTTCATCTGTGCCGTCGCCGTTGATGATAATCGCTTTTGGCAGCAGGATGCTCAGTTCTTCGCAGCGCGCGCGGTTGATCTCGATGATCTTGACCTCAATGCCCATATGCGTGAGCTGCTGTGCGAGATAATAGGCACTCTTGCCGCCGCCGATAATCATGGTATTTTTGACGCGGTTGGTTTTGAAGCCGACGGCTTCGAGGAAGGAACGCGTCATTTTGCGCGGGGTGACGACTGCGAGGACATCCCCCTTTTTCAGCTGGAAATCACCGGACGGGATATAGACCTCTCCGCCGCGCTCAACCGCACAGATCAGTACGGCATTGGTGATATGCTGGCCGAAATGAGCGATGGTCATGCCGTCGAGGATATTGCCTTCCGGGATTTTAAATTTAATCATTTCCGCCTGCCCATGTGCAAACGAGTTGACCTCCAGTGCGGTTGGCAGATAGAGAATGCGTGCGGCTTCGCGGGCTGCTTCCAGCTCCGGGTTGATAATCATGGCGAGGCCGAGGCGGTCGCGCAGATAGCCGACCTCCTTGCTGTAATCCGGCGTGCGCACACGTGCAATGGCGGAGCAGTCGCCCACGCGCTTTGCAATGGTGCAGCACAGCAGGTTCAGTTCATCCGAATCGGTGACGGCAATGAGCAGGTCGGCATTTTTAATGCCGGCTTCCATCTGGACACTGTAGCTTGCACCGTTGCCGACGATACCCATGATATCATACAGGTTTGCCAGCTCGCTGATTGCTGCGGCATCCTTGTCGACAATGGTGATGTCATGCCCTTCGTGGCTGAGCTGCTGGACAAGTGTCGAACCGACCTTGCCGCAGCCGACAATGATTATTTTCAGGCCCTGCGCAGCAGGTTCCTTTTTTTTCAGCATAATTCCGGTTACCTCCTTGTCTGCCGGTACGGCAGAGAAAATGCAGGATATGACCCAATCATACTATACCACTCTGCCGCAAAAAAAGCATCAGAAATCTGCAAAATCGCGTGTAAAATTCTCACTGATGTGTGGAAAAAAAGGAAAATACCGCCTGTACCCACGGCGGCCGGAGCGGAGGCAAGGCTTGCCAGCTTTCTGGAAATTCGATATAATGAAACTGCAGATTTGCAGAAAAGGGAGGAAAACGTATGAAAAACAGGATACTGGCAGGATGTTTGAGCGCTGTTTTTTTGCTGTCAGGCGCGGTGCCGGCACGCGCGGTGGACAGTGGCGCGGTGTACAGCGACAATGTGGCGGAACAGATACCTGCATTTGTGCAGCAGATGACACAGGAAAAGGGGGCCTCGGGAGGTACCTGCGGCACGAACCTGACTTGGAAGCTGGACAACGCAGGAACGCTGACCATTTCCGGCACCGGTGAGATGGCAGATGATTCATTCGGCTGGGAGGACAGCTGCGATTCGATCAAAAAGCTCGTCGTTGCAGACGGCGTGACCAGTATTGCGGACTATGCATTCAGCTGGTGTGAAAACCTGGCAGAGGTAGCTGTTGCGGACAGCGTAAAGTCGATCGGCGGTGATGCATTCTATGCATGCTACAGCCTGAAATCGGTGTCACTCGGCAGCGGGCTCGAAACAATTGGCAGCTGGGCGTTTGCATCCTGCACCGATCTGGAGCAGCTCAGCCTTCCGGCAGGCGTGAACTCGGTCGGACGAGGGGCATTCAGCGGCTGCGGCAGCCTGAAGCGCCTGTATTTCTGCGGGGAAGCGCCTGCGCTGGGCGATGATATTTTTGAGGATGTCACAGCGACTGTATATTATCCCGCAGGAAGCAGCAGCTGGAATGCCGCAATACAAAACAAAGATCAATATGGCGGAACGATCCGCTGGCGCAGCTGGAATCCGGATCGTGTGCTTGCACTGGTCGATGAGGTGTTTTCCGATGTCACCAGGACGGACTGGTTCTATGACAAGGTGCAGTATGTCTATGACAATGACCTGATGGTTGGCGACAAGGGCAGGTTTATGCCAAACCATTCGCTGACCCGTGCGATGGCGGTACAGATTCTGTATGCCAATGCAAAGGCCTGTGGGACATATAAAGCCGTAACCGGCAAGACATTCCAGGATGTCGCGCCGGATGCATGGTATTATGATGCGGTACAGTGGGCAAGCGGCGCAGGCATCACCTCCGGCACAGGTGATGGAAAATTTGAACCGGATGCACGGGTTACGCGCGAGCAGGTTGCGGTGTTCCTGTATCAGGATGCGGGTGCGCCATTTGTCGGCGGAACCATTCGTTTTTCTGATGCGGGCAACGTATCCTCCTGGGCGAAGGATGCGATGCTGTGGGCAATCCGCAGCGGCATTATCTGCGGCAGCAATGAAAACGGGAAGCTGCTGCTTCGCCCGAAAGGTAAAGCCACCCGCGCGGAAACAGCAACCATGCTGAAGCAATACCTGGAGCCATCCGGCAGGACGGCGCTGACCAGCAGCAGCGAGACTTATGAGGAGCGCATGGCGCGCATCTTCGGTGACGGTGCGACGGAACGCAAATACGCAAGCAAGTCAGAGGCAGAGAAATTCCAAACCTCGGTGACCGTCAAGGTATGGGACATCAATTCCAAGGGCGTGAAGTATACGCGCACACTGAAGTTTAAAATCCATATTGCGCTGGTTGATACCATCGAGCAGATTTTTGCGGAAATCTATGCGAGCGGCGAGAAATTCCCGATTTATTCGATTGGCGGCTATGCATGGCGCGGAGACAATTCCAGCTCGGAACACTGCCTCGGCACGGCGCTGGATATCAATCCGGATGAAAATTACCAGTGCAAAAACGACGGCACAGCGCTAGTCGGATCGTACTGGAAGCCGGGCGTTGATCCGTATTCCATCCCGTCGGATGGTATTGTCGTCAAGACATTCAACAAATACGGCTTCCGCTGGGGCGGCACGTTCAACAGCTCAAAGGACTACATGCATTTTTCCTATTTTGGCACGTAAGCGCCGGAGGAAGGCATTACATACAAAAATCCGAACTGCGAAAGCGGTTCGGATTTTTTTGCCATGTTGTGCTGCTATAAATGATTTATGCCCTTACGTGATTGTCAATACATAAAAAACGGGGTATAATATAAGCGGAGATAAACGATTGCCGGATCAGCCGGGGGCGTGCCGGTTCGGATGCATCTCATTCTGGGGGCTTTATATGATGTTCTTCCCGGTGTCCCGGGCTGCCGTGAAGAACATCGCAGGTATATACAAAGACGCAGATTTTCCCAAAATGGAATCTGCGTCTTTTTTTTGTGCTGCGTCAGAAAATGTATAAAACACAGGCCACCCACATAGACATGAAGCACAAAGTCATGTCGGGAGGGGAAATATGTGAAGGGACAGCCGGAAGAACGGGCCGTTATGCTGGCACAGTATATGATAGAGACTGGCGCGACCGTGCGGCAGACTGCGGCAAGGTTCGGCGTGAGCAAGTCGACCGTTCATAAGGATATCACAGAGAGACTGTATCACTTGAATTTACCATTATACACGCAGGCGCACGAGGTGCTCATGCGAAACAAGGAGGAACGCCACATCCGCGGAGGGATGGCAACCCGCCGGAAATACCGCGGAGAGGAGGACGGCACATCCTGAATGCAAAAAAATACGGGAACCGGTTAACGGTTCCCGTATGTCATTCCCGGCACGTATGTGCACAATTATCCCTCTGCATGCATCAGCTCATTCAGGCAGCTGCGGCAGACATTTTTCCCTTTGAAGTTGATAACGTCCTTTGCATTGCCACAGAATACACAGGCAGGTTCGTATTTCTTCAATATAATCTGGGACCCGTCGACATAAATTTCCAACGAATCCTTAACCTCGATATCAAGCGTCCTGCGTAGCTCGATGGGGAGAACGATGCGGCCGAGCTCGTCAACTTTTCGTACAATTCCGGTAGATTTCATTGCAATCACTTCCTTATTATAAGTACAAAATTACGCTGCTAATGAGTGCGGTTTTAGCAGGGAAAGGGTGAAACTGTTATGATGAATTATCTGTGGGTCAGCCTGATGGCGCTGGCGTGCATAACGGCCTGCGTAACTGGGCGTACAGCAGAGGTATCTGCCGCAGTAACCGGTGGCGCAGAACAGGCGGTTACGCTGTGTCTGTCCATTGCCGGACTCATGGGGTTGTGGTCCGGCGTCATGGAACTGATGCAGCAGTCCGGTTTGTGCGAAAAAATCACATCAGTGCTTCGTCGCCCGCTTTCGCTGCTGTTCTGCCGCGCGTCCCGTGACCGCGAAACCATGGAATGTATCGCCGCGAACGTCACGGCGAATCTGTTGGGACTGAGCAATGCAGCTACACCGATCGGCCTGCGCGCAGCAGACAGGCTGTATGGCCTGTACGGACGCAGGGGGACACCGGATGAGGTGCTGACATTTGTCGTGCTCAATACGACATCCATCCAGTTGATTCCAACGACAGTGGCCGCAGTGCGCGCCTCGCTGGGGGCACAGCAGCCGTTCGACATCATGCCGGCGGTGTGGGGCGCATCCATCTGTTCGGTTGCAGCAGGACTCGCGGCAGCGCGGCTGCTTGCACATCTGGGAAAGGAGCATGAGCCGTGAACGCAATGCTGGTTCCAATGCTGATTGCCTTTGTCGGCATGTATGCACTGGCAAAGGGCTGCGATGTGTTCCCGGTGTTTCTGCGGGGTGCAGAGAGCGGTCTGCGCACGGCTGTGGGCATCCTGCCGACAATGATTGCACTGTTGACGGCAGTGACGATGCTGCGCGCCTCCGGCTTTATCGATCTCGCAGGGCAGGCCATGCAGCCGCTGCTTTCGCTTGCGGGCATCCCGTCGGACTGTGCGGCGCTGGTGCTGCTCAAGCCGCTCAGCGGCAGCGGCGGGCTGGCACTCGGACAGGAAATCATGCGCACCTGCGGGGTGGACAGCTATGCCGGGCGGGTTGCCGCCGTCATGCTGGGCGCCTCGGAGACCAGTATGTACACGATTGGCATTTACTGCGGTCATTTGCAGCTAAAACGGACAAGATATGCAATTCCTGCGGCGTTTATCGCAGACCTCACAGCGTTCA